>NZ_JAYQWM010000028.1:0-58493 GCF_036662595.1 Escherichia sp. Lx600-2
CCACGAAATGAAATTTTGCGATTCATAAATCTCTCGTCTATTTCCATTTGAATATCATCAACCCCTGCTGATTTAGATATTAATTGGGTGAACTCTTCTGCCATAATTTGTTCATAAGTGCTATTGTCAGTAATTCGTGGATGCCTATTACTACAAATTAGAGTATTGCGAATCGTATGCAATGGCATGCAAATGACGGAACGGCTGATCACTGGCATTTGGGTGATCACCAGATCGGCTTTGCGGTGAACCAACAGTTCTTCAGCATTCTCTGCTGACATGAGGATATCATGGCACTCAATCTCGACAGAGGAATCTTGTCGTAGGCAGCGGATCAGCATACTATTATTAGAGCAAGAAATGAGCTGAGGGCCGTGAATAATAAAGTTTTTCTTTAGTTCGGACTTATTGACTATATTAATTGTTTGTTCAAGGCCTCTGAGATTTTTCTCAAGATGGTGATGCAGATTTAACCCTGTTGTCGTCGGCGCGATACCTTTTCCTGAGCGAATGAATAAAGGGTCATTAAATTGCGCACGTAAGCGTTGTAACGACTGGCTCACGGCTGATGGGGTGATATATAGTGATTCAGCAGCTTTGCTAATGCTTAAATGCTGGTAAATACACTCAAATATGACAAGAAGATTTAAGTCGAACTTTTTCAAGTCGTAGAGATTGGTCATACACTACTCCGGTTATATTTTTCTTCCATGATATATTCACTTAATCAATGTTTTTTTTGCGTATATATTTTTATTGGTTATGTTTTTTTGCTTAACTCAGGATTAAGTTTTTCTAAAATAGCACAGCCACTTAGGGCAGAGCGAGCAATTCATGCTTTTTTAGGATGGTTGAAAAGCAGGGATATAGTTCAACCATCCATGAATTACCTTTTATTTATTTCCCATAATGATATTAAGCGTTTTCTGATCGGGCAACCCCACGGCCTGTTGCAGCGTATTTTCCTTACTCATGTAATAGATAGCCGGAGTGACATTTGCCCCCAGATCGTCCATCAGTTTCTCATTGTCACTTAACACTTTCATTTGCTCTGTACTTACGTTTGCAGGCACGTTTAGCTTAAGCTTGCCACCAGAGGCTTCATATTGTTGCCAGGTTTTTGCGGGATCTTTGGAGGCAAGAATTGCCGCGGCTGTCGCCGGACTTTCTGGTTTGATAACCCCAACCAACAATGTTCTCAACTGTACTTTGCCAGAATCTACCCACGGGCGCGCCTGCTGCCAGAACTGTTTACAATATGGGCAGAACGGATCGGCGAAGACGTAGACAATGACCGGCGCATCTTTTTTACCGTCGAGGAGCCAGTGGGATTGTTCCATCCGTTGCCACATTTCGCGTCCGGCTGGTGCGTAAATTTCTTTTTCGATAAGTGTGTTACTCAGGTTTTCACCTTTCTCGTTGTACATGTAACCAGAGATAGCGTGCTTACCATCTGGAGTCAGGTAGATGGTGACGCCCATATCCTGATACTTTCCGAGATAACCTTTCATTCCTCCGGGGGCATCGAACGTTTTGATGATCGTAATACCCTGTTTTTCAATCGCTTTTACTGGAGCAGGAAGTTCCTCTGCGAAGGCGATTGCAGGAAGCAGAGCCAGTAAAAGTATCTTTTTTAACATTAATTTGTCCTTTTCAGTCAGTGCAAAAGTCGAGTAAAAGGCATAACCTATCATTGTCATAGGTAAGAGCTTAGATCAGGTGATTGCCCTTTGTTTATGAGGGTGTTGTAATCCATGTCGTTGTTGCATTTGTAAGGGCAACACCTCAGCCTGCAGGCAGGCGCTGAAGATACCAAAGGGTAGTTCAGATTACACGGTCACCTGGAAAGGGGGCCATTTTACTTTTTATCGCCGCTGGCGGTGCAAAGTTCACAAAGTTGTCTTACGAAAGTTGTAAGGTAAAACTTATCGATTTGATAATGGAAACGCATTAGCCGAATCGGTAAAAATTGGTTACCTTACATCTCATCGAAAACACGGAGGAAGTATAGATGTCCTTGATTAACACCAAAATTAAACCTTTTAAAAACCAGGCATTCAAAAACGGCGAATTCATCGAAATCACCGAAAAAGATACCGAAGGCCGCTGGAGCGTCTTCTTCTTCTACCCGGCTGACTTTACTTTCGTATGCCCGACCGAACTGGGTGACGTTGCTGACCACTACGAAGAACTGCAGAAACTGGGCGTAGACGTATACGCAGTATCTACCGATACTCACTTCACCCACAAAGCATGGCACAGCAGCTCTGAAACCATCGCTAAAATCAAATATGCGATGATCGGCGACCCGACTGGCGCCCTGACCCGTAACTTCGACAACATGCGTGAAGATGAAGGTCTGGCTGACCGTGCGACCTTCGTTGTTGACCCGCAAGGTATCATCCAGGCAATCGAAGTTACCGCTGAAGGCATTGGCCGTGACGCGTCTGACCTGCTGCGTAAAATCAAAGCAGCACAGTACGTAGCTTCACACCCAGGTGAAGTTTGCCCGGCTAAATGGAAAGAAGGTGAAGCAACTCTGGCTCCGTCTCTGGACCTGGTTGGTAAAATCTAAGTTCCGCAATCGCGTAATTAATCGGGTGCTGCGGCACCCGATTTTCTTCCCCGCACCATGATGCAAGCTGCATCCAGGTAGCCGCAGAGGCCGCTTGCATGATGATGTTTAAAGCCCAGGAGATAAACATGCTCGACACAAATATGAAAACTCAACTCAAGGCTTACCTTGAGAAATTGACCAAGCCTGTTGAGTTAATTGCCACGCTGGATGACAGCGCTAAATCGGCAGAAATCAAGGAACTGTTGGCTGAAATCGCAGAACTGTCAGACAAAGTCACCTTTAAAGAAGATAACAGCTTGCCGGTGCGTAAGCCGTCTTTCCTGATCACCAACCCAGGTTCCAACCAGGGGCCACGTTTTGCAGGCTCCCCGCTGGGCCACGAGTTCACCTCGCTGGTACTGGCGTTACTGTGGACCGGTGGTCATCCGTCGAAAGAAGCGCAGTCCCTGCTGGAGCAGATTCGCCATATTGACGGTGATTTTGAATTCGAAACCTATTACTCGCTCTCTTGCCATAACTGCCCGGACGTGGTGCAGGCGCTGAACCTGATGAGCGTATTGAACCCGCGCATCAAGCACACTGCAATTGACGGCGGCACCTTCCAGAACGAAATCACCGATCGCAACGTGATGGGCGTTCCGGCAGTGTTCGTAAACGGGAAAGAGTTTGGTCAGGGCCGCATGACGTTGACTGAAATCGTTGCCAAAATTGATACTGGCGCGGAAAAACGTGCGGCAGAAGAGCTGAACAAGCGTGATGCTTATGACGTATTAATCGTTGGTTCCGGCCCGGCGGGTGCAGCGGCAGCAATTTACTCCGCACGTAAAGGCATCCGTACCGGTCTGATGGGCGAACGTTTTGGTGGTCAGATCCTCGATACCGTTGATATCGAAAACTACATTTCTGTACCGAAGACTGAAGGGCAGAAGTTGGCAGGCGCACTGAAAGTTCACGTTGATGAATACGACGTTGATGTGATCGACAGCCAGAGCGCCAGCAAACTGATCCCAGCAGCAGTTGAAGGTGGTCTGCATCAGATTGAAACAGCTTCTGGCGCGGTACTGAAAGCACGCAGCATTATCGTGGCGACCGGTGCAAAATGGCGCAACATGAACGTTCCGGGCGAAGATCAGTATCGCACCAAAGGCGTGACCTACTGCCCGCACTGCGACGGCCCGCTGTTTAAAGGCAAACGCGTAGCGGTTATCGGCGGCGGTAACTCCGGCGTGGAAGCGGCAATCGACCTGGCGGGTATCGTTGAGCACGTAACTCTGCTGGAATTTGCGCCAGAAATGAAAGCCGACCAGGTGCTGCAGGACAAACTGCGCAGCCTGAAAAACGTCGATATTATTCTGAATGCGCAAACCACGGAAGTGAAAGGCGACGGCAGCAAAGTCGTTGGTCTGGAATATCGAGATCGTGTCAGCGGCGATATTCACAACATCGAACTGGCCGGTATTTTCGTCCAGATTGGTCTGCTGCCGAACACCAACTGGCTGGAAGGCGCAGTCGAACGTAACCGCATGGGTGAGATTATCATTGATGCGAAATGCGAAACCAACGTCAAAGGCGTGTTCGCAGCGGGTGACTGTACGACGGTTCCGTACAAGCAGATCATCATCGCCACTGGCGAAGGTGCCAAAGCCTCTCTGAGTGCTTTTGACTACCTGATTCGCACCAAAACTGCATAAGAAGAAGTAAGATTCACCTGCAATCGCTTAGCCGCCGGGGTCAAACCTGGCGGCTTTTTTATGGCAATAAAAAGCCCCGCCGGGATGGCTCCGGGCAGGGCTGGAGACTTATTCTGACAATTAACGCACAACCAGCACCGGCAGATTGGCGTGGCGGATCACGCTCGAGGCGTTAGAACCTAACAGATGGGTCGAAATCGATGGGTTGCGAGAACCGATAACTACAACATCAGCCCCCAGTTCTTCTGCCAACTCATTGACTTCATCCCGCACGCTACCAAAACGGACATGTTGTTTAATGCGGGAAGGATCGATGGTGAAGTGGCTGACCATCGTTTGCAGACGTTCTTCTGCTTCATGTTGCAGATGCTCTTCAAAACGACGCACATCAGCGGCAAAACGGTGCAGGCTTAGGCTGGCTGACCCGGGTAGTACGTGAAGTAGATGAATAACTCCGTCATCCTGGGCGAGGAATTCAGCGTGGCGAACAGCTTTGTCGCTCAATTCCATTTCAAATACATCAACTGGCATAATGATTGTCTTATACATAACCCTTTCTCCCTGTTAATCATGAACAAATCATTCGCCATGATTATAATATTTATCCCTGATATTTGTCTGGTTCTTTTTCCTTACGAACGGTTTCTGTGATTAATATATTCTCACTGAACACCAGGAATTCTCCCAAAACCTGCGGTACCGCCCGTTTTCCCGCTGTGATAGCTACCCTTAAAGACTGACTTTTTTTTGAACTGTCTCTGGAGGTTGCATGAAAGCATTGACTTATCACGGCCCACATCACGTTCAGGTAGAAAATGTTCCCGATCCGGGCATTGAACAGGCAGATGATATTATTCTGCGTATTACGGCAACGGCGATCTGTGGCTCTGACCTCCATCTTTATCGAGGCAAAATACCCCAGGTTAAACATGGCGATATTTTTGGTCATGAATTTATGGGGGAAGTAGTTGAAACCGGGAAGGACGTAAAAAATTTGCAAAAAGGCGACCGGGTGGTAATTCCGTTCGTCATTGCTTGTGGCGACTGTTTTTTCTGTCGAATGCAGCAATATGCCGCCTGCGAAAATACCAATGCGGGTAAAGGCGCTGCGCTCAATAAAAAACAGATACCTGCTCCCGCGGCATTGTTTGGTTATAGTCACCTGTATGGTGGCGTTCCTGGCGGGCAGGCGGAATATGTCCGCGTCCCTAAAGGGAATGTGGGGCCGTTTAAAGTACCGCCTTTGCTTTCAGATGATAAAGCGCTTTTCCTTTCTGATATTCTGCCAACGGCATGGCAGGCAGCAAAAAATGCGCAGATCCAACAAGGTTCAAGCGTTGCAGTCTATGGTGCCGGTCCTGTGGGATTGTTGACAATCGCCTGTGCACGGTTGCTCGGTGCGGAACAGATTTTTGTTGTTGATCATCATCCCTACCGCTTGCGTTTCGCCGCCGACCGCTACGGCGCGATCCCGATTAATTTTGATGAAGATAGCGATCTGGCACAGTCAATTATTGAACAAACGGCAGGTCACCGTGGCGTGGATGCAGTAATAGACGCCGTCGGTTTTGAAGCGAAAGGCAGCACCACGGAAACGGTGCTGACTAACCTGAAACTGGAGGGCAGCAGCGGTAAAGCGTTGCGCCAGTGTATTGCGGCGGTCAGGCGTGGCGGCATTGTTAGCGTACCGGGCGTCTACGCTGGATTTATTCACGGTTTCCTGTTTGGCGACGCCTTTGATAAAGGGTTGACGTTTAAAATGGGACAGACCCACGTTCACGCATGGCTGGGAGAATTATTACCGTTAATTGAGAAAGGATTACTGAAACCAGAAGAAATTGTTACCCACTATATGCCGTTTGAAGAGGCCGCCCGGGGATATGAGATTTTCGAAAAACGTGAAGAGGAGTGCCGTAAGGTGATTCTGGTACCCGGTGCACAAAGCGCAGAGGCGGCGCAGAAGGCGGTTTCAGGTCTGGTGAATGCGATGCCGGGGGGAACAATATGATCGTCAGGAGTGGTTTTCGAGGTAAAGGACAGCCATGACGATAATCGCCGCCATAATCAGAAATCCTATCAGGATGTAAAATGCTTCTGCCATGGTTATTCCCACAAACGAAACGGAATAATTTTGCAGCAAAAGTGAACAGTGAGAACCAGGAAAAATTGCTGATTTTGCGTAAAGAGGATGCGAGTGCATCCTCTGGGCAAAGCGAGTTATCGCTTGTGCAGATGGGATTAAAGCAGGTAGTCGCCAGCAGCTTCTGGCTGGTATTCGAGTTCCAGCACTTCAAGGTGGGTTGCAACGCCGCCCGGAAGTTCCCAGTGAATGGAATCGCCAACGCGCAGTCCCAGCAGTGCGGCACCTACCGGAGCCATAACGGAAAGCTGAGTATTGCTATCGGTCATTTTTGCCGGATACACCAGCGTGCGCACACGCACTTCGCCATCGCTAAGATTGCGGAATTTAACCCGGCTGTTCATTGTCACCACGTCGTGTGGCATCTCTTCTGGCGAACACATTTGGGCGCGATCCAACTCTGCGTTTAACGCGTCGGCGATTGGCAAACCAGCATAGGCGGGTTGCTCCAGCAGAATATCGATGCGTTCGGCATCCAGGTCGTTAATGATGATAGTTGGTCTGGACATTTTTACTCCATGTCGTCGGTACTGCGAGTGTCGCAGATAAACATACCCAAAAGAAAACCCTCACCGTCAGGCGGCGAGGGTTTAACTCACATGATGATACTGACTGTTGCTCACTCTTTGAAGTGATTTGCGTCACATTCAGGGAATTCCTCAATGCAGCGCATTATGTATAAATCTTAATCGCCTTGGTTTATGGAAGACGAATTAGCGTGTTTTGTAAATCAGAGGATTAATAACCCGCTTTATCAATCACAAAGGTTTTGCCACAGTTACCTGGGTGTGGTTGTGGCAAGAATGAGTTTGCAGAAAGCGGAGCGTTGATGGCGTCAGCTTTGATCGAGATCTGAATTTCAGTCAAATACGCAGGGTTACCCTGGCACGTTAGCTTAACTGCTTTCACGTTCTCTTTTCCCCAGCTTTTGGCAAAGGCGGCGTCAAAGTCACGGCGGCTCACTGTTTTACCGTAATTATCCGCAAGGAATTTTCCGGCTTCGCTCTCTTTAATTTCTTGATTCAGGCGTACCATCGTACCGAAGTATGCGTCCGGATCAAAACCAAAGCAGGCACCGTGTTTGGCATATTCGTAGCGTTCCAGGCAGGAACGTCCGCCAGCTCCTGGCATGACTTCACTTAGTTTAGCGGCCGTTTCCAGTGATAATCCGGTTTCCGGCGATGAACACATCCGGCTGGCGCGCGCTTCTGGTAGATTCGGGATTGGGCGAGTAGCGCAACCGAAGCGCATCCAGCGGCGTTCATCAACACCACGGGCAGCGACCGATTTAGGCAATCCTGGCCACAGACCATGTACGGTCAGAAAATCAGCTTTGTTGGTCGTTTCGGTTTGCAGGCGACATTCATCTCGTTCGTTACGATTTCGATCGTGTTGACTCTGGCAAAATCCGGTTTGCCAGGAGAGGGCCAGGACATAGCGATCAAAATCGCCATACTGTTTTGCCTGCAACGCTACGGCGTTGGCAGAAGAGAAGGGAAGCAGAGAAACCGCGAGCAACGCGGCGTTACGCCAGAATGCTTTCATAATGGGTGTGGAACTCATACATACACTGAATACTATCTATTAAATCATAAAAAAGCCCGCCAGGTGGGCTTACCTGGCGGGCGTGATGATTTATTCAGCGTTTGGCGAACGTATTAGTTCCACATGGCGAGAATCGGCCAGCCAACCAACAGCAGCATAGAGATGTAAATCACCCCGAAGATTGCGCCAAGACGCCAGTAATCTTTTGATTTCACATAGCCACAGCCGTAAATAATCACCCCAGGACCGGTTGCATACGGCGTCAGACAGCCCATGATACCGATAGACAGCACCAGCAGGATACACAGTTGTTCCATTGGTACGCCCGGGATCCCTTTACCGACGGCCAGAATAACCGGCAGCATGGTTGCGGTGTGCGCAGACAGGCTGGCAAACAGGTAGTGTGCAAAGTAGAACACCAGAACCAGTACAATCACCGTTGCGTTTGGTGAGAATCCTTCCAGGTGCGTACTCATGGTACCGGCGAACCAGTCAATAAAACCAGAACGAGTCAGGCCGTTAGCCATCACAACCAGAGTTGCCAGGTTGACCAGCGTGTTCCATGCGCTGTTATAGCGGGTAATGTCTTTCCACGGCACAACGTGCAGGGCCAGCATTAGCGAAACTGCCAGCAGACCAACCGCAGTAGCATTAATGACTTCACTGCCAAATACCCACAAACCTAAGCTGAGCAATACAAGGCCAATCAGCGTCCACTCTCTGCGTGTCAGCACACCCATGGTTTTTAGTTCATCACCCGCCCAAGTTGCCACTTCTTCACTGTGTGTGATTTCCGGTTTGTACAGCACGTAGGAAAGCCACGGCGCAATGATAAGCAAGATAACCCCAACCGGCAGGAAGCAGAGGAACCACTGCAACCAGCTAATCTGGATACCGGCAATTTTGCTGACGAACTCCAGACCCAGCACGTTTGGTGCCGCACCGGTGACAAACATGGACGAACTCAGACTGGTACTAATGACCATCATCCACATCAAATAGCCGCCAATACGACGCGCGGACGGATCGTTCGGGAATGATTTAAACAGCGGCGGCAGGTTTTTAATGACCGGAAAAACCGTACCCCCGGTACGCGCGGTGTTGGACGGTGTAAACGGTGCCAGCAGAATGTCGATAATGACAATCGCATAACCCAACGTCAGCGTGCGTTTGCCCATGAATTTCACCAGGAAAAGGGCAATGCGACGACCTAACCCGGAAACTTCATACCCTAATGCAAAAATAAATGCGCCAAATACCAGCCATACCGTGGTGCTGGAAAAACCAGCCAGACCCCATTTCAGCGCCTGTTTTTGCGCATTAAACGCTGGGTCAGCTAATTCTTTGGCATCAAAGAGCAGGTAATTACTGCCAATAACGCAAATAGTAACCGCAATAAAACTGATCGCTGTTGCCGGAATTGGCTCGAGGATCATGCCGACAATCATTGCCACAAACACAGCGAAGTAATGCCATGCCTGCGGCGGCATATCGTCGGGGACAGGGATAAGAAACATGACGCCCATCACCACCAGTGGGGCCAATAGTTTCCATATATTATCTTTTGCTAAAGACATACGGGTTCTCCGAAAATTAATATTTCAAAATTTATCAAGTGCTTAAATAATTAAATCTGTGCTAAAAACCAGGTAAGGATCAGCAGGTCGGCACTGCCGCCTGGACTGAGATTTCGTTCGATACACTCCCTGTCGAACTGCCGGAGATAATCGAGATCGGCGGGGGTTCGAATGCCCCCTTTTTGCAATAATGTTTGCGCCTCGCGCTGTAGCCAGCGCAGGCCCCCCTCGCCACCGCGCGATGCAACGTTGGTATCGCCGTTGATCGCCATCAGTAGGAGCAAGGTATCGAGCAATGCCAGTTCAGGATCTAACCCCTGATCCAGCAGAGTGAGGTAATGCGGCAAGGCGTGGTTGATCACCAGTGGATAACCCGCTTCGGCTTCACCGCGTGCGCCGGTAAGGCCAAGCTGCTGGTACAACCGTTGACCTGCCGTCAGTTGTGAATTATTGGTACGCAGTTCGCGATCGGTCAGGCCACGGCAGAAACTTGCCGCCGTAGAACAAACGGTTGTTGGCGTTACCGGCTGGTTGAGCTGAAGCAAACGGCCAATTGCCGCACATAGCAGCCCTAAAGAAAAAATGCTGCCTTTATGCGTGTTTACGCCCGCAGTGGCGCGGAACATATCACCTTCGCAAGCCATACCAATTGGGCGTAATCCGTGGAGTACCGCTTCCGGTGCCATTTCTGCACTACAGGCACCAAATTCAATGAAACGGGGTAACCAGCCCTGAATCGCCAGCGCGCTGCGGTGGAAATCTTCCAGCGCCATATCTTTGTGCGCACCGCAGTTAATCCGATCCACGAGGCCTGGTTTCGGTGACAGATTGACTTCAGTCAGCATGGCGCGCCAGCCCAGCAGGGCGTACTCATCGATTAATGACGTCGCAAGCTTTGTGGTTTTAGTTGACGTTGCAGGCATCGACATCGTTCAGCAGCGCCTCCATGCGGTTGAGTAAATCGGTCAGTTGATGGGTTTTTCCACGCGCGCAGACGGCTGCGCTTTGCGCGCACAACAGGCAGCGGCGAGGCGGCAGTGAATAGTCGCGGCGGGAGAGAATTTCGCCTTCGGGCGTCAGGACATCGATATCCCATAACCGCCCGAGAGGATGACTATGTTCAAGCTCAATGGTGGCGAGCTTGAGGTCGCGAGCCGGGGCGGCAATGCTTAACATGCCCTCCGGCCCGCTGGCGGAAACCAGTGCAGCCTGCTCCTGAATTTGCCAGCCCTGTTTTGCGGCTAAGGCACACAAGGCGGTCACGCCATGATTAAAAATTCGGCGTGTGACCTCGCTGTCTTTAATCGGCCCAGGCGCAACCACGGTAAAGGAGACCAGTGGAAAAGGATGGCGCTTGAGCCAGGCGTGTTGCCGTGCTTGCCTTTCATCCCGGCTGACGAGCAGCTCGGGAATTGACACCGCATGGTGGCTGGCGAGTTCAGGAAGCAGGAGCATGGCTTATTCCTTCACCTGATGCACAACATCGATCACCGAGCCATCGCGGTAACGCACAACGGCAACGACGCGGTCGGTGAATTCAATCGGCTGTGGTTCACCGGTCAACAGACGCGCACGTTCGCGCAGCCACTCAATGGAAACCACTTTAATGCCCGCTTCCTGCAGACGTTCTGCCAGTTCCGGACGTGCCGGGTTAACTGCGATACCGTGGTCTGTGACCAGAATATCGACACTGGAGCCTGGGGTGATGCAGGTCAGCACGTTATCCACCAGAGTCGGAATACGACCACGTACCAGCGGCGCGACGATGATGGAAAGCGCAGAGGCAATCGCGGTATCGCAGTGACCACCGGAAGCACCACGCAGTACGCCGTCAGAGCCGGTCAGCACGTTAACGTTGAACTGGGTGTCAATTTCCAGCGCGCTCAGTACCACCACGTCGAGACGATCAACCGATGCGCCTTTCGATCCCCAGTTAGCGTACTGGTTGGCGCTGATTTCGATGTGATTGGGGTTACGGGCCAGCGATTGCGCAGCATGGCTGTCAAAGCTCTGCACATCCAGCAGTTTGCGGATCAGACCTTTTTCGTGCAGGTCAACCATCGTCGCGGTAATACCGCCAAGGGCGAAGTCGGCGCGAATATCGCGGCTACGCATTTTGTCTTCCAGGAAACGGGTTACCGCCAGCGATGCGCCGCCGGTGCCGGTTTGCATGGAGAAACCTTCTTTGAAGTAGCCAGAGTTGACAATCACATCCGCAGCGCTACGGGCAATAAGCAGTTCGCGCGGGTTAGTGGTCATACGGGTCGCGCCAGCGCCGATTTTTGCAGCATCGCCAACGCGATCAACTTTGACGATCAAATCAACCTGATCTTGCTCAATGCTTGCCGGATTATGCGGATAAGGCAGCAGTTCTTCGGTAAGCATCACAACCTGTTTTGCGTTGTCGGCATCAACCATTGCATAGCCGAGGGAGCCGCAGCAGGCTTTACCGGTGTAGCCGTTGGCATTACCGAATTCATCACAGGACGGGACGCCGAGGAAAGCCACGTCGATATTCAGTTCGCCGCTCTGTACCAGATGCACACGACCGCCGTGAGAGTGGATCTGCACCGGTTCTGCCAGCAGACCACGGGAGATCTCTTCCGCCAGTGGACCACGCAGGCCGGAGGTATAAATGCGGGTAACCACGCCCTGGCGAATGTGTTCTACCAGCGGCGCATGGCAATCACTCAGGGAGCTGGATGCCAGGGTCAGGTTTTTAAAGCCCATCTTCGCGATGACGTCCATCACCATATTGACGGTCAGGTCACCGACACGGAAAGCGTGATGGAAGGAAACCGTCATGCCGTCCTGTAAACCTGAGCGACGAATCGCTTCTTCCAGGTTGGCGCACAGTTTGCGATCGCGCGCTTTTTCAGCCTGGTAGGTTTGCTTTGGCGAGTTCTGGAAAGCGGCAAGATCGCATTCAGCGCGACGATTCCAGGCCGCTACCCGTTCTTGTCGTTGAGATTGTTCAATTTTCTGCGTCATTTTGATTGCCTTATTCTTCGCGAATGCCGGAAAGTTCTGCACGGGAGAGCACCAGACGGGCGCGATCGATAACCGGACCGTCCACCATCTTGCCGTTCAGGGAAACCACGCCGAGGCCTTCGCGAGCGGCGGCTTCAGCGGCTTCTACGACGCGGCGGGCGTGATCCACTTCTTTCTGGGGCGGTGCGTAGAGGTTGTGCAGCAGATCAATCTGACGCGGGTTGATCAGCGATTTGCCGTCAAAGCCCAGCTGTTTGATGTGGGCGGCTTCTTGCAGGAATCCGGCTTCGTTGTTAGCGTCGGAATAGACGGTATCGAACGCCTGAATACCCGCAGAGCGCGCGGCCTGCAAAATGGAACAGCGTGCGAACAGCAGTTCAGTTCCTTCCGGGGAGCGTTCTGTACGCAGGTTGCGCACATAGTCTTCTGCACCGAGGGCGATACCGATCAAACGCTCGGAAGCGTGAGCGATTTCCACTGCGCGGGTAATGCCCAGCGGAGATTCAATCGCTGCCAGCAGGCCGGTGCTGCCGGGTTCACGACCACAGGCTTTTTCGATGCGCAGGATCTCTTTTTCGATATCCAGAACATCCTGAGCGGTATCGGTTTTCGGCAGACGCACAACGTCCGCACCACCGCGAACGACGGCTTCCAGGTCGTTAACACCCCATTCGGAATCCAGCGCGTTGACACGCACAATGGTTTCAATATCGCGATACAGCGGATGTTGCAGCGCGTGATAAACCATGCGGCGGGCGGTGTCTTTTTCACGTAATGCCACGGAGTCTTCGAGGTCAAACATCAGGGCATCTGCCGGGTAGATGAAGGAGTTGCTGACCATCGCGGCATTGGCACCAGGCACAAACAACATGCTGCGGCGGGTGCGAGTTTTACGTTGTTGCAGCGAAGCGGAAATCATTGGCAATCCTCCCATGGCAGAGCCGGGATACCGCTGGCGCGTGCCAGCAGGGCTTCCAGTCGTGCACGTAAAATGCAGTCCAGTGCGCCTTTGTCATCGACATTCAGCTGTACGCCGCGCACGTTGTAGCGGGCGAGAACGTCCAGAATGGTGGTGCGAATTGCATCGCCAAACTGTTTCTCAACGCTGCTATTGATTTGCAGGTCGATATCCTGCGTATCGAGTGGGGCGATGCGTATCATCACATCCCCAGACTCAAGGGTGCCTGCAACGGCGGGCTGGTTTATTTTCATTTTTCACCTGTTTCTCATGCGGGGGTCTTTTGACGAGCTGCCGCGTCCTGGCGGGAGTGCTCAAGCAGGTTCTGCAAATAATGCAGCGTGACTGCAGGGACCAGCGGCGCGATAGCCGTGAGATCGTTTTTCGCCAGCAGTTGACGTACCCGGGAAGCGGATATCGGCATCTCCTGGTAACGCAGCCGCTCAATTTCAACCAGTTCGATGGGCGGTGCGGAGATAGTCGGCGTTTCCAGCCAGTAGCGCATATCCTGGTTGTACTGGGCGGTAACGCGACAAAAGGGTTCAGTACCGACAAAGCGGTGAGTTACACCCAGCGCGGGAGCGAGGTACTGACGGAAAATCTTCAGATCAATTTCGGTGTAACAATGGTTAATGACGCTCTGTTCTTTAATGAAGTAGCAAGGGAACGTAGCGCGGGAGATGATGTATTCGGAGCCGCGATGCACAGTCAGGCGTGGAATATCGGCGGTGCCTTTTAACACCAGATCCAGCCGGTCTTCATAGGGGAAGCGTGAAGAATCTTCTTTGACTAAAAACAGATGCAACCAGTCGCACTGTGCCGCAGCTTGTTGAATCAGATAACGGTGACCCTTCGTAAAGGGATTGGCGTTCATCACAATGCAGCCAATCTTGTTCCCGGGATGACGAAATTTTTTCAGCGATTCGGCATAGCGTTTCAATCGCGTGGCGCTGTTTTCCATCAGCACCATCACGCCTGGTACGCTGGTCAACGTGGAAAAACCGCACTGGCGGAACAGCGCCTCGTATTCGGTTTTGGTATAAATAAACAGATGCGTGCTGTGCCGCTCATAGGCGAGGTTTATCAGTTCAGTGGCTAATGTCAGCGCCAGTCCTTCACCGCGAACGGATTCACTGATAGCAACGCATTTAATAATATTTCCGGCAATTCCACCGCACGCGATAAGCTTTTCATCGCGGGTTACGGTAATAAATACTTCGACTGTGGTGTCAACGCTCAAATCATTTTCATGCAGGAATTGGGCGATTTCCGCCATTTTTTTATTTTCTGAACGTTTTACGCGGGTGAAAATATCATTGCCGAACATAATAAATAGTATCCTGAAGGTGCATGTTGTTATCGATTTGCAACGAATGTTGTTCAATGTTGCAAACTGATAACCTTTTATTTTCACTTGGGAGAAAGGGGGGTGATCGAGGTATATCTTTTTCTCCTTTCGCTATACATCCTAAGGAGTATTTTGGCGTGAAATTTTGATTTATTTCACATAGAGTTAGTGGTTTTTTATTTATTTAATAGTTTTAAGTTTTTTAATTAATGTAATTACGAAATGACCCGCAGGTTTAATTGATTTAATTGATTTAATGAATGAAATTTGCCACGATTATAATTAATATCTATGTATTTTGATTCAACATTTTAATTACATCCGTCAAAGAGGATCGGGACAACCCGCAAGGAAAACAATGTTGCAGCTTAACGAGAATAAACAGTTTGCATTTTTCCAAAGACTGGCATTTCCGCTGCGTATCTTTTTGCTGATTCTGGTGTTCTCAATATTTGTCATTGCAGCCCTGGCGCAATATTTTACGGCCAGTTTTGAGGACTATTTAACGCTTCATGTACGCGACATGGCAATGAATCAGGCGAAAATTATTGCTTCTAATGACAGTATCATCAGCGCAGTAAAAACGCGTGACTACAAACGGCTGGCGACCATCGCTAACAAATTACAAAGAGATACCGATTTTGATTATGTGGTGATTGGCGACCGGCACTCGATCCGCCTTTACCATCCTAATCCGGAGAAAATTGGTTATCCTATGCAGTTCACCAAACAGGGCGCGCTGGAGAAAGGGGAGAGCTACTTCATTACCGGGAAAGGGTCAATGGGTATGGCGATGCGCGCCAAAACGCCAATCTTTGATGACGATGGAAAAGTCATCGGCGTGGTGTCGATTGGCTACCTGGTGAGTAAAATCGATAGCTGGCGGGCTGAGTTTTTATTACCGATGGCAGGTGTGTTTGTCGTGCTGTTAGGGATTCTGATGTTGCTGTCGTGGTTCCTGGCCGCGCATATCCGTCGGCAGATGATGGGCATGGAGCCAAAGCAAATCGCACGCGTGGTCCGTCAGCAAGAGGCGCTGTTTAGTTCGGTTTATGAAGGGCTGATTGCGGTGGATCCGCACGGTTACATTACCGCCATCAATCGTAACGCAAGAAAGATGCTGGGGCTGAGTTCCCCCGGACGGCAATGGTTGGGTAAACCCATTGCTGAAGTGGTCAGGCCCGCCGATTTCTTTACCGAACAGATTGATGAAAAACGTCAGGATGTGGTGGCTAACTTTAACGGTCTGAGCGTTATTGCCAATCGGGAAGCTATTCGTTCAGGTGATGATTTGCTGGGGGCCATTATCAGCTTTCGTAGTAAAGACGAAATTTCCACCCTCAATGCGCAACTGACGCAAATAAAACAATACGTCGAGAGCCTTCGTACATTGCGACACGAGCATCTCAATTGGATGTCGACGCTCAATGGTCTGTTGCAGATGAAAGAGTATGATCGCGTGCTGGCGATGGTGCAGGGGGAGTCTCAGGCCCAGCAACAGCTTATTGACAGTCTGCGCGAGGCGTTTGCCGATCGCCAGGTGGCGGGGCTGCTTTTTGGTAAAGTGCAGCGCGCCCGCGAACTGGGGCTAAAAATGATCATCGTCCCCGGTAGCCAGCTTTCGCAACTGCCGCCAGGACTGGATAGCACCGAGTTTGCCGCCATTGTTGGCAATTTACTTGATAACGCCTTCGAAGCCAGCCTGCGTAGCGATGAAGGAAACAAGATCGTTGAATTATTCCTCAGCGATGAAGGCGATGATGTGGTGATTGAAGTCACCGATCAGGGCTGCGGCGTTCCAGAGTCTCTACGAGACAAAATATTTGAGCAGGGGGTCAGTACGCGTGCTGACGAGCCCGGTGAACATGGCATTGGGTTGTACTTGATTGCCAGCTACGTAACGCGCTGCGGTGGTGTTATCACTCTCGAAGATAATGATCCCTGCGGTACCTTATTTTCAATCTATATTCCGAAAGTGAAACCTAATGACAGCTCCATTAACCCTATTGATCGTTGAGGACGAAACGCCGCTGGCAGAGATGCATGCGGAATATATTCGTCACATTCCCGGATTCAGTCAGATATTACTGGCGGGAAACCTGGCGCAGGCCCGAATGATGATCGAGCGTTTTAAGCCGGGGCTAATCTTGCTCGATAACTATCTTCCTGACGGTAGAGGGATTAATTTATTGCATGAACTGGTGCAGGCGCATTATCCCGGCGACGTGGTGTTTACCACTGCAGCCAGCGATATGGAAACGGTGTCTGAAGCCGTACGTTGTGGTGTATTTGATTATCTCATTAAGCCAATTGCCTATGAACGGCTGGGGCAAACGCTAACCCGTTTCCGCCAGCGTAAACATATGCTGGAAAGTATTGATAGCGCCAGCCAGAAGCAAATTGATGAGATGTTTAATGCTTATGCTCGCGGTGAACCTAAGGACGAGCTACCGACCGGCATTGACCCCTTGACGCTAAACGCGGTGCGAAAACTGTTCAAAGAGCCGGGTGTGCAACATACGGCAGAAACGGTGGCGCAGGCACTGACCATCAGTCGCACCACTGCCAGGCGTTATCTTGAATATTGCGCCAGCCGCCATCTGATTATTGCTGAAATTGTTCACGGCAAAGTTGGCAGACCGCAACGCATATACCACAGTGGGTGACATGATAAAGCCGGAGGAAACTTGCCTCCGGCATTACTATTTACTTGCCTGTGACCGCTGCTGCTGTTCCTGGCACCATCAGCTCTGTAGCAACGATAACAATCACCAGCCCAACAAGCACCGGCACCGAGGTGCGTTTTACGACTTCAAATGGTGAGATTTTCGCCATCCCGGCAACCGCAACGACTACGCCAGAAACGGGCGAAAGGGTACGGCCGAGGTTTGACGCCTGCAGCATCGGGATAGTCAAATACGCCGGGTTAATGCCGGAAGAGTGCGCCAGTTTCGGGATCATCTCAACAAACGCATAAAACGGCGCATTGCCTGAACCGGTCGTGACTGCCGCCAGCATTGTCAGAATCACCAATACCAGCATCAGGATGATACTCGCCGAACCAAACGAGGTAGCGATAGAAATCAGACTTTGAATAAAGCCGATGGTGCTAAGCCCCTGAGCGAATACCCCAGCGGCAACCAGCAGCATCACCACGTTAGCAAACGCATCTGCCATCCCGCGATAAGCCACTTCCAGACCAGAGAAAACTTTCTGGGTATTAAAGCTGCGGAGGAACTCCAGAATGGAGGCAATCAGCATACAAATCACCAGAATAGTGATGATGTGTAATTGCGGACCCCATTTACCGTCAAAAATCAGTACACCGATGATCGGCGTGAACGGCAAAATGGCATAAAACGCAGGAGCAGTGGTGGTGATTTCACTGACATCTAACATTTCATGAGAGATGTGCTCTTTTTTATCCAGATAACGTTGCCAGAAGAAGTGGGCGATCGCCATGCCGATAATTGCAGCAATTGAGATAGGCAGCGTCGTTTTGAAGGCGAAGTCAATCAGCGACATTTCGGAAGCTTGCGCCGCCAGCACCACATCCCCTGAAGTCGGTGCGAGAATAATCGCCGCCGGGGAGGCACAAATGGCAGCTGCTGCCCCACGACTGATACCAACGTTTACCATCACCGGAAACAGGGTTGCCATCAGCAAAACACCCAGACCGGTTGCGGAAGAGACGGCCAGTGACATCAGACAGGCAACAAAATAGGCGGCAATCATCAGCAGGTAGGGGGAGTTAATATACTGCAATGGTTTTGACGCCAGCTTGACCACCATATCATTCGCGCCGATATGGGTCATGTAAGCGGCAAAGCCACACAGCATCATAATCATCATGCCGAGGTCGCCGCCGCGGCTCATTAGCAATATTTTAACGTATTCAACGATATCCGTGGCGCTGTAGCCTGTTGAAGCTTGGCTGGACGGTAACACTTTGTGCCCCATAATGGCACTGATAATCAGCAATAACAGGCCACCGACAAATAACACACCAGTGGCGGAATACCCTTTAATGATGTAGCGAGCTACACCCACAATAACCACAACCCCAATAAGGAGTTCAATGAATGTCAGCATAATTTTTCCTGTCTCCAGGCCCCAAAGTAAATAATAAAAAATTCCTAAAGCTTAAGGAAAAAATATGCCCAATAAATTGGCGGTGGATGCTGATTAAAATCAAGAAAAACTGCCATTAAGACATTGAAGTTGCTGTTTTTATACGTAGATAACAAAACGCATATTTAGCGGTTGGCAATTATCACATAATAATGTGTGTAAATTGATGGAGGATTGATGCAAATTTGTTAATCGCAATGGTGTTAGCTGCGGTTGCGTGCTCAGAAAATAATCTACCATGAGCATGGGTTGACGATATATATTATATGCTTCGTTAAGATGATTGTTGTATTTCATTGAAAAATAAAGAAATATTTCCTTGATTGCATTTTGTCATCAAAAAAGACTTGGTTTTTTTTGACTATTCCCATCGAAGAAAACGACGCATCATCTTTAATCGATGCGCGGAAATATTTAACTTAAACAAGCGGAAATAAATAGAGCAGCTATTCAGATTATTCTTTATGTTGGGGCTATTAAGGTTATGTTAATTGTAGCTTTGCTATGCTAGTAGTAGATTTTTGATAAATGTTTTATGGTCACAAATGAACGTGAGTAAATATGTCGCTATCTTTTCCTTTGTTTTTATTCAGTTAATCAGCGTTGGTAAAGCTTTTGCTAACGCAGATGAGTGGATGACAACGTTTAGAGAAAATATTGCACAAACCTGGCAACAGCCTGAACATTATGATTTATATATTCCTGCCATCACCTGGCATGCACGTTTCGCTTACGACAAAGAAAAAACCGATCGCTATAACGAGCGACCGTGGGGTGGCGGTTTTGGCCTGTCGCGTTGGGATGAAAAAGGAAACTGGCATGGCCTGTATGCCATGGCATTTAAGGACTCGTGGAACAAATGGGAACCGATTGCCGGATACGGATGGGAAAGTACCTGGCGACCGCTGGCGGATGAAAATTTTCATTTAGGTCTGGGATTCACCGCTGGCGTAACGGCACGTGATAACTGGAATTACATCCCTCTCCCGGTTCTACTGCCATTGGCCTCCGTGGGTTATGGTCCAGTGACTTTTCAGATGACCTATATTCCGGGTACCTACAACAATGGCAATGTGTACTTTGCCTGGATGCGCTTTCAGTTTTGAGACAAATGAAGTTTTAGTAAATTCTTTAAAATCAATGAGTAAAATAATTAACATCAAAAATAACGCGACTTTTATCACTTTTTAGTAAAGTTGCACTGGACAAAGCGTACCACAATTGGTGTACTGGTAACCGACACAGCATTTGTGTCTATTTTTCATGTAAAGGTAATTTTGATGTCTAAGATTAAAGGTAACGTTAAGTGGTTTAATGAGTCCAAAGGATTCGGTTTCATTACTCCGGAAGACGGCAGCAAAGACGTGTTCGTACACTTCTCTGCAATCCAGACTAATGGTTTTAAAACTCTTGCTGAAGGTCAGCGCGTAGAGTTCGAAATCACTAACGGTGCCAAAGGCCCTTCTGCTGCAAACGTAATCGCTCTGTAAGATACGTCAGCAAGAATTCAAAACCCGCTTAATCAGCGGGTTTTTTTTGGTCTTTAGTGTGCGGTTGAGGCCGAAAACAGCCAGAAAGCCAGTGCGGTCATGGCAAAAGACCCCAGAAGGTTGACGAAAACGTTCAGTAACGCCCAGCCAAAGCGGCCCTCTTGTAACAAAAACACCACTTCTGCCGAAAATGTTGAGAAGGTTGTTAGACCGCCACAAAATCCGGTGGTGATTAATACTTTCCACACGGGATCAATGTTCGTCATCCTGCTGAACCAGGCGAATCCCATTCCTATGATGAATGCCCCAATCAGGTTTGCTGCCAGCGTCCCCAACGGAATCGCCTGATGCAGCGGGTTAAATCGCATACTTAACAGCCATCTCGCCACGCTTCCTGTACCACCGCCAATAAAAACTGCTAAAAGAAGTTGTAACACTGCAAAATCCTGCTATTTGATTTGTATGAGTGATAAGTGTAACGCCGAATAATCGTCGTTGGCGAATTTTACGACTCTGACAGGAGGTGGCAATGCTGGTTGCTGCAGGACAGTTTGCTGTTACATCTGTGTGGGAAAAGAACGCTGAGATTTGTGCCTCGTTGATGGCGCAGGCGGCGGAAAACGACGTATCGCTGTTTGTCCTGCCGGAAGCATTGCTGGCACGCGATGATCATGATGCAGATCTATCGGTTAAATCAGCACAGCTGCTGGAAGGCGAATTCCTCGGACGTTTACGGCGAGAAAGTAAACGTAACATGATGACGACAATTCTGACGATTCATGTTCCTTCAACGCCGGGGCGCGCATGGAATATGCTGGTGGCACTTCAGGCAGGAAACATCGTCGCCCGTTATGCCAAACTGCATCTCTATGATGCATTTGCCATTCAGGAATCACGCCGTGTTGATGCTGGTAATGAAATCGCTCCGTTACTGGAGGTGGAAGGGATGAAGGTCGGTCTGATGACCTGTTATGACTTACGCTTTCCAGAGCTGGCGCTGGCACAGGCATTACAGGGAGCTGAAATCCTGGTACTTCCTGCCGCCTGGGTTCGCGGGCCGCTCAAAGAGCATCACTGGTCAACGTTGCTTGCCGCTCGTGCGCTGGATACCACCTGTTATATGGTGGCGGCGGGGGAGTGCGGGAACAAAAATATCGGGCAAAGCCGGATTATAGATCCCTTTGGCGTCACCATTGCGGCAGCGTCAGAAATGCCTGCACTCATTATGGCGGAAGTGACGCCCGAACGTGTGCGTCAGGTGCGCGCGCAACTGCCCGTCTTAAACAACCGTCGCTTTGCGCCGCCGCAATTATTATGATGTTTTTTTACTCGGCGCTTGATTCACCTTGTTACAGATTGCTATTGTGTGCGCGCGTCGAATGACCGTTAATATTCTCTGGTTTTTAAGGCGCGTTCTGTTGCCGGTTATATGTCAAGAAGGTATCTATGGGTGAGATTAGTATTACCAAACTGCTGGTAGTTGCGGCGCTGGTCGTTCTGCTGTTTGGGACTAAGAAGTTACGTACGCTGGGCGGAGACCTTGGAGCGGCCATTAAAGGGTTCAAGAAGGCGATGAATGATGACGATGCTGCGGCGAAAAAAGGCGCAGACGTTGATCTTCAGGCTGAAAAGCTCTCTCATAAAGAGTGACGTGGCGAGCAGGACGCTCCCTCAATATCTTGTTCGATACAAAAAACCCGCTTCAAAAAGCGGGTTTTTTATCAGACAGATGTAAGTAATTATTACAGGATTACTTAACTTCCATCCCTTTCGCCTGCAAATCGGCGTGGTAAGAAGAGCGGACAAACGGACCGCATGCAGCATGGGTAAAGCCCATCGCCAGCGCTTCGGCTTTCATTTCGTCGAACTCATCCGGGCTAACGTAACGTTGAACCGGCAGGTGATGGCGGCTTGGCTGCAAATATTGCCCCAGCGTTAACATCGTCACACCATGACGGCGCAGGTCGCGCATTACCTCAATAATTTCTTCATTGGTTTCACCCAGTCCCACCATCAGACCAGACTTGGTCGGGATTTCCGGATGTGCTTCTTTAAAGCGTTCCAGCAGCTTCAGCGACCAGTTGTAATCTGCACCAGGCCGTACCTGACGGTAAATACGCGGTACGTTTTCCAGGTTATGGTTGAACACATCTGGTGGCGTTGCAGTCAGAATATCCAGAGCACGATCCATACGACCGCGGAAATCCGGCACCAGAGTTTCAATTTTGATTTGCGGGCTTTTTTCCCGAATGGCAGTAATGCAATCCGCAAAGTGCTGGGCACCGCCATCGCGCAGGTCATCACGGTCAACGGAGGTGATAACCACATAACGCAGCGCCATATCGGCAATGGTCTGCGCCAGTTTCACTGGCTCATTGGCATCAGGAGCTACCGGCCGACCGTGGGCAACGTCACAGAACGGACAACGGCGGGTACAAATAGCGCCGAGGATCATAAACGTTGCTGTGCCGTGGTTGAAGCATTCCGCCAGGTTAGGGCAGGAGGCTTCCTCGCAGACAGAATGCAGGCCATTTTTGCGCATTGCGGCTTTGATGCCCTGGATACGTGTAGAGTCCGCTGGAAGCTTGATTTTCATCCATTCCGGCTTGCGCAGCAGGGCTTCGCGCTCTGTTGCCACGTTTTTAACCGGGATAAGGGCCATCTTATCGGCATCGCGGTATTTAACACCGCGTTCCATCACAATGGGTTTACTCATAGCGTGCGTGTTCCAGTTGCGAATTACGAAGGAAAGCGTTTCAATTCAATAGATTGTTGTAATTATCAACTATTTTTGAATTAACGACTGGCAGTATATCATTGAAACGGACCTGAAAGCAGCCAAAGCGGTCGCGAAAATGTAAAATTGTTGTTGGATTGTGCCATTTTATCGTTCTGCGCTGTGATCTGGCTGTAACAATACTTTTTCAAAATGCATTACGGATAACATCTATTACTCCGTGCAGGATGGGATCACGCAGGCTGAATTTGTTGTAGTGGATAGAGAAATCTATTTGCTCCTCATTTAAGGACGGAAAAGGCAGTTTTTCCAGCGGCCAGCAACGGCTAAACAGGTTATAAAAACGGCTGGGAATAATCGCTAACATGTCACTGTTGGCAACCAGTGCAGCGATTGTCAAAATGTTGTAGCTGGTGAAGCTGATCTGCCGGTCCGGAAACATCTCTTGAATTCTCTGCCGCAGACCGCTGAAATTTTGTCCTTCCGGTAACAGGAGTACATGTGCAGCGTTGTCGATAGTCTCTCTGTCATCTTCTAAAGAGAGTAGTGGATTTCCCTCGCGGCAAATTAACACCATATTGTCGGTGAACAGAACATGATGTTGCACCGTACGATTGGTGCAAAACATGTTATCGATGATGAGATCGGTTTGAAACTGACTGAGTTGGTTTTCCGCGTCGCTGATGGGAGGGTTGCGCAGTAAAAGCTGCGGATAGTGAGTTTTAATCGCCCGATAAATGACAGGAAGGACCAGGGCTCCGACCGAGGGGGTGGTCGCGATAGTTATCGTTCGTTGCTTATCATAGCTTCCTTCGATATCCAGCGCGCCAAGAATGGATTCAAGGCCCTGACTGATATACTCATGTAGATGCATCGCAAATGCGGTAGGAGTGACACCCTGGCCTTTGCGAATAAACAATGGGTCAGGGAATATAACGCGCAGTTTCTGTATAGACTGACTGATTGCCGAGGGGGTCAGATTAAGCACTTTCGCTGCATTAACGATCCCTTTATGTACATATACAGCTTCAAAAATAGTCAGAAGGTTAAGATCAATATTTCGTAAGGTTGTAAATATTTGTGGTTTACCTTCTGACGACTTTCTGCTTAAACAGGGTTCGATTTGATTATTACTATCCACGCACTTACTCCAATTTTATTCATGGAAAAATAATATTTAAAAAAATTACAATAATCTTATGTCTAATTGGAACGGAACGCTTTTGCTCACCATAATCAACTATTTCAATAAGTTAATCAATGGGGTGAGTTACGGAGCAAGGCGTAGCATCGCATTTCTGCAAGTGATAAAGAAAATATACAAACGCGAAGGAGATGTAAAGCATTAGCAGGTGTTATGAGTAATGACCCAGTGTAAATTGGGCCATTGAGGTATGAAATTAAGCGGTAATATATTCGAAGTCAGGATTGTTTAGTAGCGCTAAAATATTTTCCAGTAAACGTGGTGCAATATTATTAGTCGTCGCTTCGGGTTTCCATTGTGATATTTTAGCCATTTCCATTCCGGCATACCCACAAGGATTAATACGTAAAAATGGTGAAAGATCCATATTGACGTTTAATGCCAGACCGTGGAATGAACAACCGCGTCGAATACGTAAACCCAGTGAGCAAATTTTCTTTTCCCCAACATAGACACCTGGCGCGTCAGCCCGAGGATGCGCTTCTATACCCAGTTCAGCCAGGGTATTCACCACTGTTTGCTCAAGCAAGGTCACCAGTTCACGCACACCGAGTTTACGGCGTTTCAGGTTAAGCAATACATACATCACCTGTTGCCCCGGCCCGTGATAAGTCACCTGCCCACCGCGATCGCTCTGAATCACCGGAATATCACCCGGCATTAAAATGTGCTCCGCTTTTCCTGCTTGCCCTTGGGTGAATACCGGATAGTGCTCGACCAGCCAGATTTCATCAAGGGTACTATCATCGCGGGTATCGGTGAATTCATGCATAGCCTGGGAGATTGGCTCGTAAGGCTGAAGACCGAGCTGGCGGACAAGAATTTTATCCTGATACAAAACGGCATCTCCGTGGAGAATGAGTAAAAGTGGGGGAAAAGTATATCACAGCGAGGAGAGGGGAGTTACCCGACCAGGGGCCGGGTAACGGAGAAGCGAGTTACAGAACCATGCGGACAATATCGATTTTGCCCAGTTCTTCATACAGTGTTTCAACCTGCTCGATATGAGTGGCGTTGATAGTGATAGATACCGAGTGGTAGTTGCCTTTGCTGCTTGGTTTTACCGTTGGGGTGTAGTCACCTGGCGCATGGCGCTGTACCACTTCAACCACCTGATCAACCAGCTCAGGTAACGCCTGCCCCATAACTTTGTAAGTAAAAGGAGTAGGGAATTCAAGCAGTTCGTTAAGTTTGGTTTTCATGTCAGCTCCGGCGTAACGTAATTAAATAGCAACTCCCGCCAGAAGGCGGGAGTTTTTTACTGATGCTTAGTATATGGGGACGAAAATTACACTTTCAAGTGTTCGATTTTTAACCAAACCAGTGATGGAACATTAATTTAATGTAATCAATGATTTTGCCGAAGAAGTTACCTTCCGGGATTTCTTGCAACACAACCAGCGGGCGTTGTTCGATTGTTTTGCCATCAAGCTGGAAGTTGATAGTTCCTACGACCTGATTCTTTTGCAGCGGCGCATGCAATTCACTGCTGTTCAGCACATAGCTGGCTTTCAGATCTTTCATGCGACCACGCGGAATGGTCAGGTACACGTCTTTATCAACCCCTAACGAAGCGCGATCAGAATCACCAAACCAAACCGGTTCAGAGGCGAACTCTTTACCTACTTTCAGTGGGTTAACGGTTTCGAAGAAACGGAAGCCCCAGGTTAGCAGTTTTTTACTTTCGGCTTCACGGCCTTTAAAAGTACGTCCGCCCATCACCGCAGAGATCAAGCGCATCTGGCCTTCAGTCGCAGAAGCAACAAGGTTGTAACCTGCTTTGTCAGTGTGTCCGGTTTTGATGCCATCGACATTCAGGCTGTTATCCCATAACAGGCCGTTACGGTTCAGCTGGCGAATACCGTTAAACGT
Source organism: Escherichia sp. Lx600-2 (assembly GCF_036662595.1). Classification (NCBI taxonomy): domain Bacteria; kingdom Pseudomonadati; phylum Pseudomonadota; class Gammaproteobacteria; order Enterobacterales; family Enterobacteriaceae; genus Escherichia; species Escherichia sp. Lx600-2. The sequence continues at coordinate 26,263 of NZ_JAYQWM010000028.1, forward strand.
AAATTCTTTTTCTTTATAGATCGAGTATTCATTCGGTACGTCACGGATCAATGCCTGGCCGATCAGCGCCATATCGCGCGCGGAGCTGTACTGACCATCAGCATCCAGACCATGTACCGTCTGGAAGTGGGTATTTTTCAGGCCCAGGGCGTTAACGTAGCTGTTCATCAAGCCAACAAAAGCGTCCTGGCTACCAGCGGCAAAATCGGCCATGGCGACACAAGCATCGTTACCCGATTGCAGGTTTATACCGCGGATCAGCTGAGAAACCGGAACCTGCATGCCCGGTTTGAGGAACATCAGCGAAGAACCTTTAAACACCGGGTTACCGGTGGCCCATGCGTCGTTGCCGATAGTGACTAAATCAGTTTCTTTAAATTTACCGGCTTTCATTGCCTGGCCGATAACGTAACTGGTCATCATTTTGGTCAGGCTGGCAGGATCGCGGCGGACATCTGCGTTCTGTTCGGCGAGCACTTTGCCGGAGTTATAGTCAATCAGGATGTAGGACTCCGCGTCGATCTGCGGTACACCCGGGATCATAGTTTTGATATTCAGGTCATCGGCATGTGCAGCAGAGATAAAGGCTGTGCAAAGAGCCGTGGTGAGCGCCAGGCGCTTCATGATACGAGCGGAAAAAATGGTATTCATGGTCTGAACTACGACATCCGTGATGGAATTAAAAAAAGTGCCCTACTATAGCAAATGCACTACCGGCAGGCATCTGACTTTCCGCGTGACTTTGTTAACGTCATTTACAGAAATTGACACATCAGATGCCTGCTTTACGCTACTGCGCGGTGGTAATAAATGACTGTAATTGGGCTTCGGTTTGCAAACGTTGCTGCAAGGTACTGGCTTCGGCTTTGTTGGCGAATGGGCCAAGCTGGATCCGCCAGACCGCGCCATTTTGAGTTACGCGACCGGGGACGCCGAACTTCTGTCCCAGTTGCTGTTGGTACTGTTGCGCACGAGCCTGATCGCTTACGGCCCCGACCTGCACCATAAAGTTGCCGCTGGCGCTTTGCGAGGCGGCTTGCGGTGTCACCATTGCAGGCGAGGTTGCAGGCGTTGTCGACGGAGCTGTAACAACGGGCTGTGGCGCAGGCGTCGGTTCGCTGCCTTCCAGTACACCTGGCGCTAAGGTCGTTGGTGCGCCGAGGAAACCGCTACTGGTTACCGGCGCGCCGGTCGGATCTTCGCTTTTTAGCGTCGAATTACTGACCGGAAGAATGTCACCCTGCGGGCCAGACACTGAACTTGTTCCCGCGCCACCGCTTAAATCGGGAGGTGCAGGCAGGGCGTAAGTCTGTTTGGCGACTGTGGTACAAGCCATACCAGGACCAGAAAGCGAACCATCCTGGGCGACAATAATCGGATCTATACGAACTTTGGTGTTGTTGGACGTGTTAAGACGGTCAGCTGCCGCGCGAGAAAGCGAAATAACGCGGTCGTTGCCGTAAGGGCCGCGATCATTAATGCGCACCACGATCATTCGCCCGTTAGCCAGGTTAGTGATTCTGGCGTAGCTGGGGATCGGAAGCGTTGGATGGGCCGCCGTCAGCTGTGTCGGATCGAAAGCTTCGCCAGAGGCCGTCAGGTTACTGCCTGGTTCGGCATCATAGATTGCCGCCAGTCCCGCCTGGCTAAATCGAGACGGATCCTGCACGATTTTGTAGCTTTTACCGTCGCGCTGGTAATCCTGATTTGCCGTCGCGTTCAGTGGTTCGAAACGCGGGTCCGCCCCGCTAATTTCAACTATGGGGCCGTTACATACCGCAGGCTGCGGTACACTTACCGTCTGTTGCTGACCATCATCGCTTGTACATGCCGCGAGCATTCCTGCCGCGATGCAGATCCCGAGCCACTGCTTACGCATTGCGCACCTCTTACACGCTTTTCGACAACATTTTCCTGTGGGTGTGGATTGACATTACAATCCCGAACCCAGCCATCAGCACAATTAGCGCCGATCCTCCATAACTGACCAGTGGGAGCGGAACCCCTACAACCGGCAGAATACCGCTTACCATACCAATATTTACGAAGACATAAACGAATAATATCAGCATTAAGCCACCAGCCATGACGCGACCAAAGGTGGTTTGCGCTCTGGCGGCTATCCACAGCCCGCGCATGATCAGCAGAATGTAGAGAGCGAGCAGAATCAGAATGCCCACTAATCCCAGCTCTTCCGCCAGTACCGCGAAGATAAAGTCAGTATGGCGTTCGGGGAGAAATTCAAGCTGTGACTGAGTGCCGTGCAGCCAGCCTTTGCCGCGTAATCCGCCGGAGCCAATAGCAATTTTAGACTGAATAATGTGATAGCCCGCGCCGAGTGGGTCTGATTCCGGGTCCAGGAGCATCATTACGCGCTGGCGCTGGTAATCATGCATCAGGAAGAACCACAGAATCGGAATGAACGCCGCTACCAGCACTACTGCGACGCCAATCAGACGCCAGCTAAGGCCAGAGAGGAACAGTACAAACAGACCGGAAAGCGCAACGAGGATTGATGTTCCCAGGTCAGGCTGTGCAGCCACCAGCAGCGTGGGCATAAATATCAGCACCAGCGCGATGCCAGTGTTCTTCAACGATGGCGGGCAAACGTCGCGGTTGATAAAGCGCGCAACCATCAGTGGTACGGCTATTTTGGCAATTTCCGACGGCTGAAAACGAACAATACCGAGGTCCAGCCAGCGTTGAGCGCCTTTAGAGATGGCACCGAAAGCATCTACCGCCACCAGCAAAATAATACAGATGATATAGAGATAGGGGGCCCAGCCTTCATAAACGCGTGGAGGAATTTGCGCCATCACCACCATGATGACCAGACCCATCGCGATTTGGCCGATTTTACGCTCCATCATGCCAATATCCTGACCGCTGGCGCTCCAGATAACCAGGGCGCTGTAAACCAGCAATGCCAGTAAAATCAGCAGCATTGTGGGATCGAGATGGACTTTATCCCAGAATGTTTTTTTATTCGGATTATCCGTCATGATTAATGGTCCTCCGCTGCGGCAACCGCTGGATTTTCCGCAGGCAGATCGGTGTTGTTATCACCCAGCATAATGTGGTCGAGGATCTGGCGCATCAGCGTACCAACCGCCGGACCCGCGCCGCCGTTCTCCAGAATCATGGCGACAGCCACTTGCGGATTGTTGTATGGCGCAAAGGCGGTCATCAGTTTGTGGTCACGTAAACGCTCGGCAATTTTGTGCGCATTATAGGTTTCGTTCGCTTTCAGACCGAAGACCTGAGCGGTACCAGATTTCGCCGCAATTTTGTACGGTGCGCTGGCAAAGTATTTATGCGCCGTACCGTTAGGGCGGTTAGCAACACCGTACATACCGTCTTTCGCCAGCTCCCAGTAACCGGAATGAATATCGCCAACGGGCGGTTCATGCGGTTGTACCCATGGCACCTGTTTGCCGTCTTCGGCGGTGCTCATCAGCAAATGCGGAACCTTCACGATACCGTCATTAATCAGGATCATCAGTGCCTTACTCATCTGGATTGGGGTCGCTGTCCAGTAACCCTGACCGATACCAACCGGAATGGTGTCACCCTGATACCACGGTTTTTTAAAGCGTTTCTGTTTCCATTCGCGGGTAGGCATGTTGCCGGAACGTTCTTCCGCCAGGTCGATACCGGTATAATGACCATAACCGAATTTACCCATCCATTCGGAGAGGCGATCGATCCCCATATCGTAGGCCACCTGATAGAAGAAGGTATCCGCAGATTCTTCCAGCGATCTTGTGACATTCAGACGCCCGTGGCCCCATTTTTTCCAGTCACGATAACGTTTTTCCGAACCTGGCAGTTGCCACCAGCCTGGGTCAAACAGCGTCGTATTGCGCGTGATCACCCCGGCGCTCAATGCCGAAACCGCCACATAGGGTTTAACTGTAGACGCGGGAGGATAAACCCCCTGTGTGGCGCGGTTCACCAGCGGTGTATTCGGGTCGTTCAACAAGGCGGAATAATCTTTGCTGGAGATACCGTCAACAAACAGGTTTGGGTCATAACTAGGCGTGGAAACCAGCGCCAGCACCCCACCTGTACGCGGATCGGTGACTACCACAGCTGCGCGGCTACCCGCCAGCAGCGTTTCAATATATTGCTGGAGTTTGAGATCCAGCGTCAGGTAAATATCGTGTCCGGCTTGCGGTGGTACTTCTTTTAACTGGCGGATAACACGCCCACGGTTGTTAACTTCAACCTCTTCATAACCAGTCTGACCGTGCAGCACGTCTTCATAGTAACGCTCAATGCCCAGCTTACCTATATCATGCGTTGCCGCATAGTTGGCCAGTTTGCCGTCATTATTCAGGCGTTCGACGTCTTTATCGTTGATTTTCGACACATAGCCGATGACGTGGGTCAACGCCGAACCGTAAGGATAGTAACGACGTTTATAGCCCTTAACTTCAACACCCGGAAAACGGTACTGATTGACGGCAAAGCGAGCTACTTGTACTTCGGTCAGGTTAGTTTTCACCGGAATGGAGGTGAAACGGTGTGAACGTGCGCGCTCTTTTCGGAATGCAGCAATATCGTCATCGGTCAGATCTACCACGCTGCGCAAAGCGTCCAGCGTTTGCTGCACGTTATCGACTTTCTCCGGCATCATTTCTATCTGGTAGATAGTGCGGTTGAGAGCCAGAGGGATACCATTACGGTCATAGATAATGCCGCGGCTGGGTGCGATAGGCACCAGCTTAATGCGGTTTTCATTAGAGCGGGTCTGGTAGTCGGTAAAGCGAACAATTTGCAGATTATACAGGTTGGCGATAAGCACGCCGGTCAGCAGCAAAATCCCCAAAAAGGCGACCAGCGCCCGGCGCACAAACAGCGCGGACTCTGCCGTATAGTCGCGAAAAGAGTTCTGTAGTTTCATCCGCTGCGTTTTCTACTCAAAGCTCCCTTATCACTCACGGTGATAAGGATGGTTGGTGGTGATGCTCCACGCCCGGTACAGACTCTCTGCGACCAGCACGCGAACCAGCGGATGGGGGAGGGTAAGCGCCGACAGCGACCAGCTCTGCTCCGCCGCCGCTTTACAGGCAGGCGACAACCCTTCAGGCCCGCCAATCAGTAGACTGACGTCGCGACCATCCAGCTTCCAGCGTTCCAGCTCAGCGGCTAACTGCGGCGTATCCCAGGGCTTGCCTGGAATATCTAGGGTGACAATGCGGTTTTTGCCTGCGGCCGCCAACATCTGCTCACCCTCTTTGTCGAGTATGCGCTTGATGTCCGCATTCTTGCCGCGTTTTCCGGCCGGAATTTCAATCAGCTCGAAGGGCATATCTTTCGGAAAACGACGCAGGTACTCGGTAAAACCGGTTTGTACCCAGTCCGGCATTTTCGTTCCCACGGCGACAAGTTGCAGCTTCACGCATTAACTCCAGAGTTTTTCCAGTTCATACAGGCGACGGCTCTCTTCCTGCATGACATGGACAATCACATCGCCCAAATCCACGACAATCCAGTCGGCGCTGTTTTCACCTTCTACGCCGAGCGGTAACAGGCCCGCTGCGCGAGACTCCTGCACAACGTGGTCAGCAATGGACATAACATGACGGCTGGACGTACCCGTACAGATGATCATGCAGTCAGTGATGCTGGATTTGCCCTGAACGTCTAAGGCGATGATGTCCTGACCTTTGAGGTCATCAATTTTGTCGATAACAAAATCCTGGAGTGCTTTACCCTGCAAGTTTTCCCCCTGGGTGAATCAAATAGATAAAAATGGTCTGTCAGTATACCTGAACCAGAGGCGATTTCGGGACAATTGTCGCCGAATCGGCTTTCGAAAGTGGGCTATCATCCCACCCCGCGCCGCAGATTGCATCGCCATTTTTGTAAAACAATTTCTACAAAGTCGTGTCTGGCGGAAAAAGTCTGGCTGCGGAGAATATCAGCCTGCCCGGGGCTGTCAATGGTCGTTGCGGCTTACCCGTAAAAAAACAGAAAAGTCATGCATTCTCGACCCCGATGGCACGGCTATTGAGGACGCGTAGCGTCGCGAATTTTTGGTTTATATCAATGGCGCTCCAACACCCCTGGTCAACGCGAAAATGCCACATAGACTCGGCAGGCATGCCAATTAGACGAGCAATTAACAGACTCAGTACGCCCTGATGGCTGACGACTAAAATATTCTGATAGTGCTGATATTCACTAAACCTTGCGATAAAGCGTTCCACTCGTTGCGAAAATGCCTGAAATCCTTCACCGTTCGTGGGGATAGCATGCTGCCAGTCATTGCACCACGCGCTATAGTTTTCGGCATCTTCTTGCATGAGGTCGCGATGATGTCGCATCTCCCAGTCGCCAAAAAACATTTCGTTGAGTTCAGGGATGATATGAACGGGCAGCTGGCGGTCACTGAGAACCAGTCGCGCGGTATGCTGTGCCCGTTCCAGTTCACTGCATAAAACCAGGTCAAAGGAAACATCATCTAGCAGTGTATGCAGATTTTGCGCTTGCTCAATACCGCGTGCGGTCAGGGGTGTGGGAGCATGACCGCTGTACAGACCATCGACATTTGCTTGCGTTTCACCATGACGAATTAACCACAGTCGCATCATGCCCTCCGTAACGACAGGTATCAGCGATACAAGCCTTGTTGGTTAATGTAAGTCAGTACCGGTTCCGGCAATAAATCCTCACACGATTCACCGTTTTGCAAACGTTCGCGGATGATGGTCGCCGAGATGTTAAACCACGGCGTTTCAGCCAGATAAATTTTACCTGCAGGCTGAAGGTGAAGATCTTCCGGGTTATGTGTCAAATGATCTTCCAGCCATTGCTGGTATTGCGGTTGCGCCATTTCAAGTGGGTAACCTGGACGCCGACAGACGATCAAATGTGCATTGTCGAGTATCGTTTCGTATTCGTACCAGGTCGGAAAGGTCAGCAATGAATCCTGACCAATAATAAACGCCAGCGGCACGTCCGGTCCTTGTTCCTGCCGCCACTCTTTCAGTGTTTGCGCAGTGTAAGAGGGGGCATTGCGCTTTAGCTCGCGTTCATCAAGAGTAAATAATGGCTTGTCGGCAATCGCCAGTTCAAGCATGTGTTTACGCTGCACGCTGTTCGCTTCCGGCTGGGGACGATGCGGAGGAACATTATTAGGGATTATTGTGACCCGCGTCAGACCAATCAAATTCGCCAGCGTTTCCACGGGTTTTAGATGACCATAGTGCACCGGATCAAAGGTGCCGCCAAACAGAGCCTGTAAAGATTTCATATCAACCGTCGATAAATACGTCCGCCAGGGGTTTATGGCACAACAGAAGAGATAACCCTTCCAGCTCTGCCCACACTGACTGACCGTAATCTTGTTTGAGGGTGAGTTCCGTTCGTGTCAGGAGTTGCACGGCCTGACGTAACTGCGGCTGACTTAAGCGATTTAACGCTTCGCCCATCATGCGCCGGCGGTTCTGCCATACCCGATGCTTATCAAACAACGCACGCAGTGGCGTATGGGCAGACTGGCGTTTCAGGTTAACCAGTAACAACAGTTCACGTTGTAATGTGCGCAACAAAATAACCGGCTCGCTGCCTTCCAGACGCAGTTGCTGAAGAATATGCAACGCGCGCTTACTTTTTCCCATCAACAAAGCATCAACCCAATGAAAAGGGGTGAAATGCGCGGCATCATTCACCGCCTGTTCAACGCGCGGTAATGTCAGTTTGCCGTCTGGCCAGAGCAGCGATAAACGCTCCAGTGCCTGAGCCAGCGCCAGCAGGTTACCTTCATAACAGTAGCAGAGCACCTGATTTGCAGCGTCATCCAGTTCTAAGTTGAGCTGTTTTGCGCGCGCAGCAACCCAGCGGGGAAGCTGAGCCTGCTCCGGTGTCTGACAGGTCACCTGCACGCTGCGATTCGCAAGAGCAGTAAACCAGGCGGCATTTTCTTGCGCTTTGCTTAATTTATTACCGCGGACGATCAACAGCAGGTCGTCATGCAGAAGTCCGGTGAGTGTGAGAAGTTGTTCATTGATCGCCGCATTCGGTCCGTTTTCTGGTAACAACAGCAATAGCGTTTGTCGACTGGCAAACAGACTCATAGCCTGGCATAACGAAAAGATCGCATTCCAGTCAGTGTTGGGATCAATGGAAAAAGTGTGGTGTTCTTCGAATCCTTGTGCCGCAGCTACCTGACGAACAGCGTCCTGGCTTTCCTGCAATAACAGAGGATCGTTACCAAGTAAAAGATACGCCGCGCGCAGCCCTTCATTGAGCTGCGCGCGGAGTTGTTCCGGGTACAACCGAATCATCAGTTACCCAGCGTGGTGGAGACGCGTGCAGGCGTTGCCGGAGTATCCGTTGTGGTCGACGTCTGTTCTTCGTCGGAACGAATATCCGCAGCACGGATGCTTGGCAGCTTACGAATCAGCTGTTCGGCAGCACGGTCGTACATCTCTTTTACGATCATGTCTTGTTCGTTATCTTTCGCTAACGCCATTTGCGGGTTATCAAAGAACGAACGGAAGACTTTGGCGCTAATCGGGTAGATATCACGGCCGGGGATCAACACGGTCGCATTCACCGTCATGATCATCTGATACTCTGCTGTTTGACCGTTACGGAATACCGATGCGGTATCTTTCGCGATGCTCACTTTACCCAAACGCAGGGATGGAACGTCCTTACGCGTGGTTTCTTTATCAAGCAACTCGACACCATTCAGACGTAACTGGTTACGCACCGCACGGCTTAATGGCCCGTTCGGATCGCCTGAGTCCAGGATCATGACCTTCATAGTGGAAGGAACCTGCGTGGTGTCACGCAGATGCCAGCCACACCCGGCGGTGATTAACACCGCCAGAGATAACAACAATGTTGCCAGATATCGCACGCTTCCTCCCGCGCTTAGCCAACGACCAGATTGAGGAGTTTACCTGGTACGTAAATCACTTTACGTACAGTAACGCCATCAAGATATTTTGCTACCAGATGTTCCTGGCCAGCACGTTCGCGAACCTGTTCTTCCGTTGCGTCCACCGGAACGGTGATTTTGGCACGGACTTTACCGTTAACCTGCACCACGACCAGCGTGGAGTCTTCCACCATCGCTTTTTCGTCAGCAACCGGCCACGGCGCGTTGTCGATATCGCCTTCGCCTTTCAGTTCCTGCCACAGCGTGAAGCAAATGTGCGGGGTGAACGGGTTAAGCATACGGACAACGGCCAGCAGTGCTTCCTGCATCAGAGCGCGATCCTGCTCGCCATCGGTCGGTGCTTTCGCCAGTTTGTTCATCAGCTCCATAATCGCCGCAATTGCGGTGTTGAAGGTCTGACGACGGCCGATATCATCGGTCACTTTAGCGATAGTTTTATGCACATCGCGACGCAGCGCTTTCTGATCTTCAGTCAGTGCATCAACGTTCAGTGCCGCAACATCACCTTTCGCAGTATGCTCGTACACCAGTTTCCAGACACGTTTCAGGAAGCGGTTAGCCCCTTCCACGCCGGACTCCTGCCATTCGAGAGTCATATCAGCCGGAGAAGCAAACATCATAAACAGACGAACGGTGTCCGCGCCGTAACGTTCAACCATCACCTGCGGGTCGATACCGTTGTTCTTCGACTTGGACATTTTGCTCATGCCGGTATAAACCAGTTCATGGCCTGCCGCATCTTTCGCTTTCACGATACGGCCTTTCTCGTCACGTTCAACGATAGCATCAACCGGGGAAACCCAGTTACGTTCGCCGTTTTCGCCAACATAGTAGAAGGCATCTGCCAGCACCATACCCTGACACAGCAACTGTTTCGCTGGTTCGTCAGAGTTCACCATGCCTGCATCACGCATCAGTTTGTGGAAGAAGCGGAAGTAGAGCAGGTGCATAATGGCGTGTTCGATACCACCAATGTAGATATCCACCGGCAGCCAGTAGTTAGCCGCTTCGGAATCCAGCATACCTTCTTTGTACTGCGGGCAAGTGTAGCGCGCATAGTACCAGGAGGACTCCATAAAGGTGTCGAAAGTGTCGGTTTCACGCAGTGCTGGCATACCGTTAACGGTAGTTTTCGCCCACTCCGGATCTGCTTTAATCGGGCTGGTAATGCCGTCCATTACCACATCTTCCGGCAGGATCACCGGCAGCTGGTCGTCCGGGGTCGGCATTACGGTACCGTCTTCCAGCGTCACCATCGGAATCGGCGCGCCCCAGTAACGCTGACGGGAAACACCCCAGTCGCGCAGGCGGTAGTTCACTTTACGCTCGCCAACGCCCATCGCAGTCAGTTTATCGGCGATGGCGTTGAAGGCCGCTTCATGGTCAAGACCGTTGAACTCGCCAGAGTTGAACAGCACGCCTTTTTCAGTCAGGGCTTGCTGAGAAAGATCTGGCTCAGAGCCGTCAGCCGCCAGGATAACCGGTTTGATGTTCAGGCCGTATTTAGAGGCAAACTCGTAGTCGCGTTGGTCGTGCCCCGGAACCGCCATTACTGCGCCCGTGCCGTACTCCATCAATACGAAGTTTGCTGCCCAAACGGGAATTTCTTCGCCCGTTAATGGGTGAACAGCTTTAAAGCCAGTATTGACGCCTTTTTTCTCCATCGTCGCCATTTCAGCTTCAGCAACTTTGGTGTTACGGCATTCGTCAATAAAGGCCGCCAGTTCAGGATTATTTTCCGCCGCTTTCTGCGCCAGCGGATGACCCGCAGCTACCGCCAGGTAGGTACAACCCATAAAGGTGTCCGGGCGGGTAGTGTAAACGGTCAGCGTGTTGTCATAGTCGTTAACGTTGAAGGTGATTTCCACGCCTTCGGAACGACCGATCCAGTTACGCTGCATGGTTTTAACGGTGTCTGGCCAGTGATCCAGTTTATCCAAATCGTTGAGCAGCTCGTCAGCGTAAGCAGTGATTTTGATAAACCACTGCGGGATCTCTTTACGTTCAACTTTGGTATCGCAGCGCCAGCAGCAGCCGTCGATAACTTGTTCGTTCGCCAGTACGGTCTGGTCGTTCGGGCACCAGTTGACCGCAGAAGTCTTCTTATATACCAGGCCTTTTTTATACAGCTCGGTGAAGAATTTCTGTTCCCAACGGTAGTATTCCGGCGTACAGGTTGCCAGCTCGCGGCTCCAGTCATAACCAAAGCCCAGCATTTTGAGCTGGTTTTTCATATACGCGATGTTGTCGTACGTCCACGGTGCCGGAGCGGTGTTGTTTTTCACCGCCGCGCCTTCCGCAGGCAGACCAAACGCGTCCCAGCCGATCGGCTGCAGAACGTTTTTGCCCAGCATGCGCTGGTAACGGGCGATCACGTCACCGATGGTGTAGTTACGTACGTGGCCCATGTGTAGTCGACCAGAAGGATAGGGAAGCATAGACAGGCAGTAATACTTCTCTTTGCTCTCGTCTTCGGTTACTTCAAATGTGCGCTTCTCATCCCAATGAAGCTGTACTTTGGATTCTATCTCTTCCGGGCGGTATTGCTCTTGCATGGCAGCCAGTGGTCCTGTTTTCATTACGGCTACAAAAGTAGCGTTAGAGGTGGTTTTTCAGATCCGCATAGCATAGCCCAAACGTCCGCGTCAAAACAGCCTTTCGCGCACTCGACGTTGAAATGATGCCCGGATTATTCATACATTAATTTACAGAGTTTGTGGGCGTATTAGCAAAGCAAGGAACAAAGAACGTCTATTATTATAGTCAGTTAACGACCCGGGAGATGAAACGATGAACAAGGTTGCTCAATATTACCGTGAACTGGTTGCGTCACTGAGCGAACGCCTGCGCAATGGCGAACGTGATATCGACGCACTGGTGGAACAGGCGCGCGAGCGCGTAATAAAAACAGGGGAGTTAACGCGAACCGAGGTCGATGAGCTGACGCGAGCTGTCAGACGTGACCTGGAAGAGTTCGCCATGAGCTATGAAGAGAGCCTGAAAGAAGAATCTGACAGCGTCTTTATGCGGGTGATTAAAGAAAGCTTGTGGCAGGAGCTGGCAGACATCACCGATAAAACGCAGCTTGAATGGCGCGAAGTTTTCCAGGACCTCAATCATCATGGGGTTTATCACAGCGGAGAAGTGGTCGGGCTGGGAAATCTGGTCTGCGAGAAATGTCACTTCCATCTCCCGATCTACACACCGGAAGTGCTGACGCTATGCCCGAAATGTGGTCATGACCAGTTCCAGAGACGCCCGTTTGAGCCGTAATAGTCTGATTTCGCACAGCAATAAAGAGAATATGGGCCGAATGAAATTCCCCGGCCCTTGTTTTTATCTCTACAGTAAATCTTCAGTCTCACGAATTTCCTGACTGACATCTCTGGTTCCGGATGACTGAACTTTACGATACAGGTCGAGAGCCTGTCGGAGATCGACAGGTCTTCCTTCTCCGTAGTGATACATAATGGCCAGGTTATACCAGGCAGTGGCGTCATTGCATTCAGCGGCTTTCGTAAACCATTCAAAGGCAGCCTGATAATCTTTCTCAACGCCTTGTCCGTGTTTATACATATAACCGATGTTGACGTAAGCGCCGACGCTCCCCTGAGCGGCAGCCTTCAGATACCAGTACATCGCTTGCTTATAGTCCTGGTCCACCCCTTCGCCAGCGTTATAATCCCATGCAATTTGAAACTGAGCATGCCGATTACCCTGCTGTGCGCTTTTCAAATACCAGAATGCGGCGAGTGTCTCGTTTTGAGCAACGCCTTTTCCGTCTTCATAAAGATCGGCCAGATTGTTTTGCGCGTCACTATGGCCTTGTAATGCAGCTTGTTTGTACCAGAAAAATGCCAGCGTATAGTCTTGTGCGACTCCGTTGCCATTTCTGTACATCCACCCAAGATTATTTTGCGCATAAGACATTCCGCTCTCCGCGGCTATCTGATACCAGGCAACCGCTTCTTTATAGTTGGGGTCTTCTCCACGATCCAGTATCCAGCCAAGGGCGTTGGAAGCGAAAGTATGGCCTTGTAGGGCAGCTTTTTTCAGCCAGAAGATGGCTTGCTCATTATCTTTATGACGGCTTTTATCCTCGGTATACTTTTGCCCTAAGGAATACTGTGCTTCACAATGACCTTGCTCAGCGGCCAGCTTCAGCCAGTAAAAGGCCTTTTCGTCGTCCGGAGAGTCAATTGCGCTATCGCGATTATAATAAAACCCAACAATATATTGAGCCTCACTATCGCCTTGTTCAGCACGTTCGATAATCTCATCTATTGACAAATTATCGCAGCAACTTGACGTAAAAATCATTATCATTTCCTTATGGTTGCAGATAAAAGATATTATATTTTTATGTGTTCCGTTTTTGCGTAAGTCTTATTTTATGCGTATTATGTTGTGTCGGAAAAGTATAAATAAATGAGCCTCGTAATGTAGTTTACATTCATTAAATGAATGTTTAAGGATAAATTATATGGACATAGAGTCGCAAAAAATATTGTTTGCACTTTCCACTCCGATGGAAATACGCAATGAATGCTGTTTACCTTCGCATTCATCCCCCAAAATGTATTTAGGTACATGCTTTTTTGACCTTTCTTCCTCCTGGGGAATTGATGACCGTGATGACCTGCTGCGCACAATTCACCGAATGATCGATAACGGTCATGCCGCGCGGTTGGCAGGGTTTTATCACCGCTGGTTTCGTTATTCTCCATGTGAATGGCGTGACTATCTTGCTGAATTAAATGAGCAAGGTCAGGCTTATGCGCAATTTGTCGCCAGCACAGCCGAATGCTGTGGTGAGGGAGGAATTAAAGCATGGGATTATGTCCGGATGGGTTTTTTAAGTCGAATGGGCGTACTTAATAACTGGTTGAGTGAAGAAGAAAGTCTATGGATCCAGTCGCGTATTCATCTACGGGCTCTACGTTATTATAGTAACTGGCGGCAATACTTTGCCGGTTATACCTTTGGTCGGCAATATTGGCAGTCTCCCGAAGATGATAATCTGCCTTTATTACGTGAATTCTTAGCGCGTAAAGAATACGACGATTCCGGCAATGATATGTTTTATCAATTATTTGCCAGTGATGATGCGTATTACCCTACCTTGTCCTGGCAACCATTGGCTTACTATTCTGCATGCCCGGAAACGCTTAAGGATATGAGCGACCTATGAAAAATTGCTGGAAGATCCTCGAAATAGAGGAAACGACTGACGTCGATATTATCCGCCGCGCTTATCTGGCGCTGTTACCGTCCTTTCATCCAGAAACCGATCCGCAGGGTTTTAAACAACTTCGTCAGGCGTATGAGGAGGCGCTACGGATTGCGCAGTCGCCTGCTAAATCTGTTTGGCAACCAGAAGAATATGAGGTAGCAGAACATGAAATTCTGCTCGCCTTTCGTGCGTTACTTGCCTCTGATAGCGAACGTTTTCTGCCCTCCGCCTGGCAGCGATTCATTCAGCAATTAAATTATTGCTCGATGGAAGAGATTGATGAATTACGCTGGTCGCTGTGCACAATCGCCATGAACACTGCCCATTTATCCTTCGAGTGCGTGGTGTTATTAGCAGAAAGATTGCGGTGGTTGCAGGAGGAAAACGTCGGGGAAATAGACGAAGAAGAACTGGAATCCTTTTTATATGCCATTGCGAAGGGGAATGTTTTTAACTTCCAGACCATTCTGCATCTGCCCGTTGCCGTGCAAAATGACACCATCGATTTTTACCAAATGTTCGCTCGGATTTGGTCATCGCATCCAGAATGGCTGACATTGTATTTAGCGCAACATCGCGCAGTGATTATCCCCGATGATGCAAAACTGCACAGAAATTTACTCCGCTGGTATAGCGCAGGTCGCCTGGGAATTCCCGAACTCCTGGATTACGCCCGGTCGTGGCGGGAAGCTGAACCTGATAATGAAGATGCGCGTTATTATGAATACGCGCAACGCGTCTATTGTGGAGAAGGCGAAAGCCTGCTGGCAGAACTTTGTGACTACTGGCACGAGTATCCCTCCACTCAGGCGGATGCTTTAATGTTGCAATGGTGCCGTCAGCATCGAGTCGATTATTACCCATTAGTGGTGATGATGATTGAAGCTCGCGAACTGGTTAACGACCAGGGAAAACCGCTACTTTATGTCCCCGGCGACAGCGCCCGTACGCGTTTTCATTTATACGAAATACTCAGCGATGAAAAACTCTCTGCGCTGGGGCGTTCACTGGTCGAGATGGTTTTGCACAAAGGACGTAAGCCGCGGATCTCACTCAAGCGTGATACAGAACATACCTTATGGCCATTATATCTAGTTGCCAAACAATTAGTGCAGGCCAGCCAACCTACAGAAGAATCATTAATGCCGATTGTAAGCCGTCTTGATGCAGAAGATCGTTGTCCACTGGAAGCATTAATTATTCGTCGATTATTAATTCAGGCGGCGAATTTTACCGAGAAGCAGACTGTTGAACCGGAGCCGCAACCGCAGCCAATGCCCGTTGCCGATGGTGGGCCAGGCTGTCTGGGCATCATTAAAATTATTTTCTATATTTTTATCTTTGCTGGTTTGATAGGGAAAATACTCCATCTGTTCGGGTGACAGTCGACGTTAATGTGCGGGAAGCCCGGCAAGTAATCTTTCCGCATTTTTGTAATGTTGTTTGGCGGCCAGTTTTAACCATTTTTGAGATTCATAATGGTTAACATTAATACCTGAGCCATTTCTGTAGATCAAACCTAAAGTATATTGAGCATGAGCATACCCTTGTTCAGCTGCTTCCTTATACCAGAGAATTGCTTTACGGGTGTCGGGTTTGACCCCCAGACCTTTGAGGTAGATCCACCCCAGTTTACTTTGCGCGCGTGGATTTTCCTGTTCCGCTGATTGCTCATACCAGTATCTCGCCTGTGTATAATCCAGTGGTTTACCGTCGCTACCATGAAGATAAAATTCTCCAAGGCGATATTGCGACGTTGAGTGACCATGAATCGCGGAAAGCTCCGTGGCTGCCGTGGTGAATGGAAGACTGCCCGGTGAGCTTAAATAATCAAAGGCATAATTCACCATGGCTTTATCACGCAACGTCGTTTTCTTGGGTTGGCTAATACAGGTAATTGCTGCAACTATAAAAATTGCGAATATATACATTAATTTTTTATTCATGTGTGAATGCTTCGATTTTCTTTTTATTTTGAAAGCGTCAAGTTTATACTCATCAATAATAAAAAAGTAGTCAGTTAATGCACTTAAGGGATTATTAACAAATGAATAAGGAAGAACAATATTTTCTTTTTGCGCTTTCTGCGCCCATGGAAATACTTAATCAGGGTTGCAAACCCGCGCATGACTCGCCAAAAATGTATACCGGGATAAAAGAATTCGATCTCTCATCATCCTGGGGAATAAATAATCGTGATGATTTAATTCAGACTATTTATCAGATGACTGATGATGGTCATGCTAATGATTTAGCTGGCTTATATCTGACATGGCATCGCTCTTCCCCTGAAGAGTGGAAAGCATTAATTGCTGGTGGCTCGGAGAGAGGGTTGATTTATACCCAATTCGTTGCCCAAACCGCTATGTGCTGTGGAGAAGGGGGAATCAAAGCTTGGGATTATGTTCGAATGGGGTTTCTGTCACGGGTCGGTGTGCTCAACAAGTGGCTGACGGAAGACGAGAGTTTATGGCTGCAATCGCGCGTCTATGTACGAGCTCACCATTACTATCACAGCTGGATGCACTATTTTTCTGCCTATTCACTAGGGCGTCTCTACTGGCAATCTTCTCAGTGCGAAGACAACACTTCGCTACGCGAGGCGCTAACCCTGTACAAATACGATAGCGCCGGGAGTCGTATGTTCGAAGAACTGGCAGCGGGAAGCGATCGTTTCTATGCCACGCTTCCCTGGCAGCCATTAACTGTCCAGCCTGAATGCCCGGTAACGCTTAAGGATGTGAGCGACCTATGAAAACATGTTGGCAAATCCTCGAAATTGAAAGCACGACGCAAATAGACATTATCCGCCAGGCTTATCTTGCTCGCTTACCGTTATGTCATCCCGAAACCGATCCGCAGGGGTTTAAAGCATTACGCCAGGCCTATGAAGAGGCCCTGCGACTGGCGGTAAATCCTGTCGAGGAAGCAGATGATGAAGAAAAAGATGCCGCCGCTGAACATGAAATACTACGTGCATTCAGGACATTACTGGATTCAGAAAGTGATCGTTTTCAGCCTTCCGCCTGGCAGAAATTTATTCAGCAATTAAATACCTGGAACATGGAGGATGTCGATCAATTACGCTGGCCGCTGTGTGCAATCGCTATAGAAGCGCGATATCTTTCATTAAATTGTGCTTCTTTGCTGGCAGAGCGTTTGAACTGGCATTCGTTTAATGACAGCGAAGGAATAGATGAGGAAGAAAGGGAGGCTTTTCTTGAGGCCATTCAGGCTGGTGATTGTTTCGATTTCCTTAGCCTTCTGGAATATCCCATTGCGTTGCAGAACCAGACTGTTGAATATTACTTCGCGCTGGAACGTTGCTGTCGTTACCATCCTGACTATGTCACTGCGTTTTTGGCGATGGCAGGTCCGTGGTTAATTCCTGATGATGCGAAGTTGCATCGCAAACTGTTGCGCTGGTACTGCTCGGTGCAAACAGGTATGGCGGAACTCATTCCTGTTGCCCAACAGTGGCAAACGGAAGAACCAGAAAGCGAAGATGCCCGGTATTACCAGTGTGCACAACGTTTGTACTGCGGCGAGGGGGAAAGCCTGCTTGCCGATCTCTGCGCGTACTGGGGAAGTTACCCATCTACACAAGCCGATAATTTGTTGTTGCAGTGGAGCGCACAACATTGCCCGGATTATTTCGCGTTATTAGTGATGGTTATCGAAGCGCGGAGCATGGTAGATGCGCAAGGTAAACCGTTGAAATATGTTCCTGGTGAGAGCGCCCGGACGCGTCTGTTATGGGCGGAAATTTTACATAGCGGAAAACTATCGCCGTTAGGTCAATCGTTTATTGAGTCGCTATTCTTCAAACGCAAAGCATGGGCGTGGTGGAAATCGAGAGTCGGTAGCGAGACAGAAGAAGATTCACCGTTACTGGATTTGTATCGGGTAGCGGAACAGGTAGTACTTGAAGCGTTTCCGAAACAAGAGATGCTGGCCCGTCTTAATACAAGGCTGGAAGGCGGAGATGCTCATCCATTAGAGGCCATTATCACCCGGATGCTGTTGACGAAAGTAAAACTCGAGCCGGAGGATGAAGATGTCGATGAGCCAACACCTGAAAACCATGAAGAAAAAAATGATGAGGATGAAAAACCACAGAGCATTACCAGCATTATCAAAATCAGCTTAACGGTGCTGGTGATAGGTTATGCTCTCGGCAAAATCGCGATGTTGTTTAGTTGACGATGTGTTTTTTGCGCCGATGCCGGATGCAGCATTTACGCCGCATCCGGCAGCCGTGATTATGGGATCTCAATGGCTAAATAAACGCTCGCCCGCCGCCTGACCTCATCGACGCGGGCCATATCGTTTGACTGCAGCGCCGCATCAAAATCGGTGATCACCCGGCCAATCTCTTCTCGCTCGTCACCCAGCGCCCGCGCCCACAACTCTTCCAGTTTGGCTTTAAAGGTACGATTGATGAGCATATCGCGCGGATAAATTTTCAATGCGGATAACCGCGTCCGACTCTCTTCAATCTGCTGCGCGCTCAATGTTACCGGGCTGTGGTTAATCACTCTGGACTTAACGCTGCCGTCTTCCAGAAGCACGTCAACTTCAAGCAAGCCGTTGATATCATAACTAAAGCGAATATCAATCGACTGATAAGCTCCGGTTTTCTTCAACGGCACATCGAAGGATTCCACCAGAATGTTATTTTTAACTTTGTGGTTTTCTCCCTGATAGACGTTAACCGTAATAGAATCCTGTTCCGGGTGCATGGTCGAGTAAGTTTCTACACGCGACACCGGTACTGTGGTGTTTCGTTCAATAATCGGCGAGAAAATGCCGGAAACGCCCTGGCGGTTAACTTCAACGCCCAACGAGTAAGGGCAAATATCAGTGAGGATCACTTCTTCAATATCTTCACTGCGTAAGCGGCAGGCGGCCTGGATTGCTGCGCCCAGCGCGACAATGGTGCTCGGATCGTAACTTTGATACGGTAATTTGCCAAACAGACGCACGGCGATTCGCTGCACCAGCGGCATTTGTGACGCGCCGCCAACCAGCACCAGACTGTCGATCTGACTCGGCTTCAGACGCGCATCGCGCAATGCCTGTTCAATCGGCACTCGCAAGCGGTTAAGCAGAGGCAACCACAAATCTTCCAGTTCGTTCTCGTAAAATTCGCACTCCAGCGTTTCTTCCTGGTACTGCCAGCGAATGTGCATTGGCAATTGATTGCTACATTTTGCCGCTTCCACACAGGCGTACAGGGCAGCCAGTTCGCTCTCGTTAAGGGCTGTTTTGGCGACTTCCGCGCGTTTTAAAACTTCATCGACCAGCATATGAGTAAAATCTTCGCCACCGAGGAAGTTATCGCCCGCTGAGGCGTGAACTTCAATCACCGGCGTGGCGTACTCAAGCACCGTAACGTCAAACGTGCCGCCACCGAGATCAAATACCAGCGAGCGGGTGTTTTGTTGGGTATGCAGGCCATACGCCATCGCAGCTGCCGTTGGCTCATTAATCAGGCGAACTGCATTTAAACCGGCTAACTCCGCTGCTAAACGGGTATGCTTGCGTTGTTCATCGCTGAAATAAGCCGGAACAGAGATCACCACATCTTTAATCGGACGTTGCAGAAATTCTTCGGCATCTTCTTTTAATGAACGTAATACCAAAGAGGACAGTTCTGGCGCGTTAAATGTGTCGCTGCCTAACCGCCAGTTGGTATTACTGCCCATTGCACGTTTAAATAACGCTGCCGTTTTATCCGGATGCGAAGTACGCCGTGATACAGCCGGTTTTCCGACTAAAATATGATTATTTTCATCCATGCTAATTATGGATGGTGTTAAATATTCACCGAACTTATTTGGAATTAATTGCGCGGCACCGTCTTTCCAGACGGCAATTAAACTATTGGTAGTACCGAGATCGATACCAATGGCGAGTTCTGCATTATCCATTGCATTTATATCTTGAAAGAAAAAGAGATAAACAGATTAAGACCACCCAGGTAACGCGTGGTGATCTTAATCAATGACGTGTGTTAAGCGTAAAATTTCAGACGATCGGCCAGTAAATCAACAAAGCTCTGACGATCAACATCGACCATTACAGTGGCATTCGGTTTATTGCCAGTCAGATAATAATAATCAACAACCGTCATCCCCTGGGTATATTTCCCCTGTGTTTCCACGCCAACCCAGCGCTCAACAGTGGTAAACAACTCGGGTTTCAACAGCCAGGCGATGGTGCATGGGTCATGCAGCGGTGCGCCGACAAAGCCCCATTTTTCGTCTTTATGATATTCGAGGAAGAAATCCAGCAGTTCGGCAACAATGGTTGAAACAGGGTTGCCAATCGCGCGGAAACGCTCGGTGTCCTCACCGTGAATTTGTGCTTTGTGAGTAACATCCAGACCGGCCATCACCACCGGGATCCCTGACTGGAAGACAATTTCTGCCGCTTCCGGGTCAACGTAAATATTAAATTCAGCCGCAGGCGTCCAGTTACCCAGCCCCATAGCGCCACCCATAATCACGATACGGGCAATTTTGCTATGCAGTTCCGGATGGCTATTGAGCAGCAAGGCAACGTTAGTTTGCGGTCCGGTAGAAACAATGGTGACAGGTTCCGCACTTTCACGCAGCGTTTTCGCCATTAGCTCTACCGCCGTACAGTTTTGCGGTGCGAACGCCGGTTCCGGTAATGCCGGGCCGTCGAGACCGCTTTCGCCGTGCACATTGTCCGCGATAATCAACTCACGCATTAACGGTTTTACCGCGCCGCCTGCTACCGGAATATCGGTGCGATTAAGCAAGGTCAGCATACGCAGAACATTGCGTAAGGTTTTTTCTGGTGTCTGGTTTCCGGCGGAAGACGTAATTGCTTTGACATCAAGCTCTGGTGAGGCGAGGGCGAGAACTATTGCGATAGCGTCGTCATGACCTGGGTCGCAATCTAACAGAATTGGCAGTGCCATTGTTGCTCCTTGTTGTGTGCTTCTTTGCGACAAGGGTAACGCCAGGATGTAACAGATACGAGGGGCGAAACGATAAAGCGTGAGATGGCGCGCAATTGGGTATGCGCGCCAGAGTGATTAATGCAGGATTTTCGCGAGGAAGTCTTTTGCGCGGTCCGATTTCGGATCATCGAAGAACGCATCTTTCGGCGAGTCTTCAACAATTTTACCCTCATCCATAAAGATCACCCGATTCGCCACTTTACGGGCAAAGCCCATTTCGTGGGTCACCACCATCATGGTCATCCCCTCGTTCGCCAGTTCCACCATCACGTCCAGCACTTCGTTGATCATCTCCGGGTCTAGTGCCGATGTGGGTTCGTCGAACAGCATCGCAATAGGATCCATACACAATGCGCGAGCAATTGCCACACGCTGCTGCTGGCCGCCGGAAAGCTGCGCCGGAAATTTATTGGCATGTGCGGAAAGTCCCACGCGCTCCAGCAATTTCAATGCTTTTTCACGAGCCGGTGCTTTATCGCGTTTAAGCACTTTCACCTGCGCTAGGGTCAGGTTTTCGATAATCGACAGATGAGGGAACAGCTCGAAATGTTGGAATACCATCCCGACGCGAGAACGCAGCTTTGCCAGATCGGTTTTCTTGTCGTTAACCACGATACCATCGACGGTGATTTCACCTTGCTGCACTGGTTCGAGGCCGTTGACGGTTTTAATCAGCGTTGATTTGCCGGAACCAGACGGGCCGCAAACCACCACCACTTCGCCTTTTTTCACTTCGGTTGAGCAGTCGGTCAGCACCTGAAAGTGACCATACCATTTTGAAACATTTTTCAGGGTAATCATTATGCTGTCCTTCTTTTCAAGTAGCTGACCAACAACGACGCGCTAAGGCTAATAACGAAATAAACAAATCCGGCAAACAGGATCATCTCAACCTGCGTACCATCACGCTCACCAATGGTTGAGGCGGTACGGAAGAAATCGGCCAGAGATAACACATACACCAGCGAGGTATCCTGGAACAGTACGATGCCCTGAGTGAGCAGCAGCGGCACCATCGCGCGGAACGCCTGCGGCAGAATAATCAGTTTCATCGACTGCCAGTGAGTCATTCCCAACGCCAGCGCGGCGCTAGACTGACCACGAGAAATACTTTGAATACCAGCACGGATAATCTCTGAATAGTAGGCCGCTTCAAACATCGAAAACGCCACCATCGCCGAAATTAAACGGATATCATTTTTTGGCGATAATCCCAGCACGTTTTGCAGAAAACCCGGCACGATCAGGTAAAACCACAGCAAAACCATAACTAAAGGAATCGAGCGGAATACGTTAACGTAGGCTTTGGCAAACCACGCTACGGGCGCAAAGCTGGACAAGCGCATCACCGCCAGCATGGTGCCCCACAAAATACCAATCACGACTGCCGTGACGGTGATTTTCAGCGTGATCACTAGCCCGTCGAGCAGATATGGCAGGGAAGGGACAATGGAACTCCAGTCAAACTCGTACATTATTTGCCCCCCATGTTGCCAGGCAGGCGAACTTTACGTTCAACCAGCGTCATCACCAGCATGATAACCGCGTTAATCAACACATACGCTAGCGTAATGGCGGTAAACGACTCCCAGGCGTGAGCCGAGTAGTCGAGCAATTTACCCGCCTGCGCTGCCATATCTACCAGACCGATGGTCGAGGCGATGGCGGAGTTTTTCACCAGGTTCATCATCTCTGAGGTCATCGGCGGGACGATAACGCGATAAGCATTAGGCAGCAGTACGTAGCGGTAAGCCTGCGGCAGCGTCAGACCCATCGCCAGCGCGGCATTCTTCTGCCCGCGCGGCAGCGACTGAATCGCGGCGCGTACCTGTTCGCAAACGCGAGCCGCAGTAAACAGCCCCAGGCAGAGCATGGAGGAGAGGAAAAACTGAATATTTGGGTCCAGTTCCGCCTTAAACCACATGCCGATTTTTTCCGGCAGCAGCTCCGGGATCACCAGATACCAGGTAAAGAACTGCACAATCAACGGCACGTTGCGGAACAGTTCGACATACAACGTACCCAGACCGGAGAGAAAACGGTTTGGAACGGTACGTAAAATGCCGAAAAATGAACCGACGAGGAAAGCGATAATCCAGGCGCAGATCGACAAAGCGATCGTCACCTGAAAACCACTCCAGATCCAACCAAGATAGGTGGTGTTGCCGAACGGAGCTTGTTGTAAAAAAATACCCCAGTTCCAGTCTATAGACATAAATCTACTCCAGAAAAAAGAGGGTAGCAGCGTTAACTGCTACCCTCGAAGATTGTTACCCAGCGTATTGCGGTTTTCAGGCCCGATGGGGAACGACCATCAGGCGTATAGTCTGTCCGTGCTACGTAACAATTGAGAGGGCTGGAATTTCCGCCCCTGGTTCTTGTAATTAGTTCAGTGCCTTGTCATTCGGTTCTTTGAACAGTGCTTTCATTTCGTCTGACAGTTCGAAATTCATGTTCAGGTTTTTCGGCGGAATTGGATTTTTGAACCATTTATCAAACCATTTTTCCGCTTCACCGGAGGTCTGCACCTGAGCGATGGTGTCATCCATCAGCTTTTTGAACTGCGGATCGTCTTTACGCAACATGCAACCGTAGGCTTCCTGAGACTGCGGCTTGCCGACGATATCCCAGTTGTCTGGTTTCTTCGCTTTCGCACGTTCACCGGCCAGCAGGGCATCATCCATCATAAAGGCAACGGCACGACCGCTTTCCAGGGTGCGGAAAGAGTCACCGTGATCTTTGGCGCTGATGATGCGCATATTCATTTTTTGCTCTTCATTCAGTTTGTTGAGCAAAACTTCAGAGGTAGTGCCGGAAGTGACGACTACGGCTTTGCCTTTCAGGTCGGCAAAATCTTTGATATCGCCGCCCTTTTTGGTCAACAGGCGCGTACCGACCACGAAAATAGTGTCAGAGAAAGCCGCCTGTTTTTGGCGTTCGACGTTGTTGGTGGTAGAACCACATTCAAAATCGAAAGTGCCGTTTTGCAGAAGAGGAATACGGTTTTGTGAGGTGATCGGAATCAGTTTCACCTGCAAGTCCGGTTTGTTGAGTTTCTTTTTCACTGCTTCAACAATGGCGTTGGAGTAATCCTGCGAATAACCCACCACTTTTTGCTGATTGTCGTAATAAGAGAAAGGTACTGAAGATTCACGGTGACCGACGACAATCACGCCGTTTTTGGCGATTTTGTCCAGCGTACTGCCCGCTGCCGGGGCGGCGTCATCTGCCTGTGCCAGTCCTGCGGAAAGCGCAAGGGCCAGGATTGCTGTGGCAGGTTTACGTAATTGCATATCCAACTCCTTTATCTTCTGCGTTAAGAACGCATGGATACCCGTTGTGAGTGTTTGTGTTGTTATCGTCTGCAACTTTATTGTGCAGTGTTGTGACTGTTAGGTAACATTTAGTTTGGCTAAATGTAAAGATATTGATGTTTTATTGTTTGTTTTTGCGAGGTGCACCGCACCATTCCGAAGCAAAATTCTTAAAATGCACTCTTTTGGTGCTACCGGTGGATTGCTGTGGTGCAACCGGGTTGTACTGATGCTGGTTAAAGCTTTGCCTGGTATAACAAAGCAATAGATGTGCCAAAGTTGGATAGGAGAATATTGTTATCCGGATAATGCACTGATGCCGCATCCGGTGAGCGTGCCGAAATATGGGATGTATTCCGGCACGATAAGAAGGGATTATTTACGTCGCTGACGCAGACTCATCAACACAGCAGCAAAACCAAACAGTGCCGTCAGCACCCACAGCGGCCAGTTGCCGGTACGTGCGTATGGTGTGAGTCCGGTGGTCGGCGTCACGTTAGTGGTTAACACCTCGCGGGTGAATTGCGGGATCATCGCCTGAATCTCACCCTGCGGGCCAATCACCGCCGTAATGCCGTTGTTGGTGCTGCGCAACAGTGGGCGCGCCAGCTCCAGCGCACGCATTCGCGCCATCTGGAAGTGCTGCCATGGACCAATAGACTTACCAAACCACGCATCGTTGGAGATAGTCAGCAGATAGTCGGTATCCGGGCGGAAGTTATCGCGCACTTGCTCGCCGAGAATGATCTCGTAGCAAATAGCCGCAGTAAGCTCAATACCATTTGCCGACAGCGGCGGCTGGATATATGGCCCACGGCTGAACGACGACATCGGCAGATCAAAGAACGGTGCTAACGGACGCAGAATCGACTCCAGCGGGACAAACTCGCCAAACGGCACCAGATGGTTTTTGTTATAACGAGCGGCTGATTCGTAGCTGTACGGTGCACCTTTACCCAGCGTGATGATGGTGTTGTAGGTATCGTAACGGTTCTGCTTATTAAGACGCGCGTCAACAATCCCGGTCACCAGCGTACTCCCTTTATCACGCAACTCACCGTCCAGTGCTTTGAGGAACGGTTGCTGATTAATTTCCAGATCGGTTATCGCCGACTCCGGCCAGATAATCAACGATGATTTGCCCATCAGTGGTGCCGTTGCGTTGTAGTAAATCTTCAGCGTATTAAGAAGCTGGCCTTCGTCCCATTTCAGCGATTGCGGAATATCGCCCTGAACCATCGAAACCTGAATGGTTTTCTCCGGTTGTGGGGTAAACCACTGGATGTAACGCAGCGGGAAGGGAAGGGCAAACAGCACGACGGCCACCACCAGCGGACGCCAGTTGCGTTTGACTAACGCCAGTGCCAGCAGGCCGCTAACCATCATCAGCAGGAAGTTAATGGCTTCCACGCCCATTAGCGGTGCCAGCCCTTTTAACGGGCCATCAATCTGGCTATAGCCGAACTGTAACCACGGGAAGCCTGTCAGTACCCAACCGCGCAGAAACTCGGTCACTTGCCAGAGAGCAGGGGCGGCAATCGCCACGCGCAGCCAGGTGGTTTTCGGCCACAGGCGCGACAGCACGCCAGCAAACAGTCCGGTATACAGCGACAAATACGCTGCCAGCAGCACCACCAGGAAGATGTTAACCGGGCCAGGCATTCCGCCAAAGGTCGCGATGCTGACATAGACCCAGTTAATACCGCTGCCAAAGAGGCCAAATCCCCAGCAAAAGCCAATAGCGGCAGACTGGAGTGGACGGCGGTTAAAGGTCAACGCCTGAAGCCCCATCAGCGAAATAATCGCCGCAGGCCAGACGTCGTAAGGAGAGAAGGCCAGCGTTCCGCAGGCACCGCATAATAACGCCAGCAGCAGGCGAATGCGCTGGCGTTCAATTAATGAGGCAAAAGCCATGTAGTTATCTATCCAGTTTCGGTTTTATTCATCCAGCTTTGGCTGGGGTGAGTCATCCGGGATTTTGACATGAACCTGAATAATACGCCGACTATCGGCCATCGCCACTTTGAACTGGTAACCGTCGATGTCGATGGTTTCGCCACGCGCCGGAAGATGCCCAAATGCCTGCATCACCAGACCACCGATAGTGTCGACTTCTTCATCGCTAAAGTGGGTGCCGAACGCTTCGTTGAAGTCTTCAATGGAAGCCAGCGCGCGCACGGTCCAGGTATGACGACTCAGCTGACGGAAGTCGATATCATCTTCTTCGTCATATTCGTCTTCAATCTCACCAACAATCAGTTCCAGGATGTCTTCAATGGTCACCAGACCGGAAACCCCACCGAATTCGTCAATGACGATCGCCATGTGGTAACGCTGAGAGCGAAACTCTTTCAGCATCCGGTCTACGCGCTTACTTTCAGGAACGACAACCGCCTGACGTAACACTTTGTCCATGCTGAAGGCTTCAGCATCGCTGCGCATAAACGGCAGCAAGTCTTTCGCCATCAGAATCCCTTCAATGTGATCTTTGTCTTCGCTAATCACCGGGAAACGTGAGTGGGCGGACTCGATGATGACATCAAGGCATTCGTCCAGCGTCTGGTTGCGTTTCAGGGTAATCATCTGGGAGCGAGGGATCATGATGTCGCGGACGCGTTGGTCTGCGATGTCCATCACCCCTTCGAGCATATCGCGCGTATCTTCGTCGATAAGGTCGTTCTGCCCGGAATCACGGATCAGCGCCAGCAGTTCGTCACGGTTTTTCGGTTCACCGTGGAAAAGTTGGCTGAGTAACAGGGAGAAAAATCCCTTCTTGTTGCTTATCGTGTCACTACTGTGTGAATTGTCGTCGCTCATGGCGTCGTATGGGTTCTCATGTTAGTTAATCAAAACGCCGTCGTTAATCACCAACGGCGGGGACGTCTGCCAGTCAAATGCCTGGCAAATTATTCTTTCTCGGCAATGTACGGATCCTCATAGCCCAGAGCAAGCATAATCTCTGTTTCGAGGGCTTCCATTTCTTCTGCTTCGTCATCTTCGATGTGATCGTAACCTAACAAATGCAGACTGCCGTGCACCACCATATGCGCCCAGTGCGCCTCCAGTGGTTTGCCTTGCTCCTGTGCTTCCTTCTCAACCACCTGACGGCAGATAACCAGATCGCCCAGTAGCGACATCTCCATGCCGGGCGGCACTTCAAACGGGAAGGAGAGCACGTTGGTCGGCTTATCCTTACCGCGATAGGTCAGATTGAGACTGTGGCTTTCGGCGGTATCGACCACGCGAATCGTCACTTCCGACTCTTCCTGAAACTGCGGGATCACCGCATTCAGCCATGTCTGAAACTGGCTCTCTTCCGGTAACCCGGAATTATCTTCACATGCCAGTTGTAAATCGAGGATCACCTGACTCATTTTTGTTCCTGTTCTTCGCGCTTGCGTTCTGCCGCCAGCGCCGCTTTTCGTTTTTGTTCTGCTTCTTCCCAGGCTTCATAAGCGTTAACGATACGCGCCACCACCGGGTGACGAACCACGTCTTCGCTGTGGAAGAAGTTAAAGCTGATCTCTTCGACATCAGCCAGCACTTCGATGGCATGACGTAAGCCTGATTTAGTATTACGCGGCAGGTCGATCTGCGTGACGTCACCGGTGATAACCGCTTTTGAGTTAAAACCGATACGGGTCAGGAACATCTTCATCTGTTCGATGGTAGTGTTCTGGCTCTCATCGAGAATGATAAATGCGTCATTCAGCGTACGACCACGCATATAGGCCAGCGGTGCGACTTCAATAACGTTGCGCTCAATCAGTTTCTCGACTTTCTCAAAGCCCAGCATTTCAAACAGCGCGTCGTACAGCGGGCGCAGATACGGGTCTACTTTCTGGCTTAAATCGCCAGGCAGGAAGCCCAGTTTCTCACCGGCTTCGACCGCCGGACGAGTCAGCAGAATACGACGAATTTCCTGACGCTCCAGGGCATCAACTGCTGCAGCCACTGCCAGGTAGGTTTTACCCGTACCCGCCGGGCCAACGCCGAAGGTAATGTCATGGTCGAGAATATTGGCGATGTACTGCGCCTGGTTTGGCGTGCGCGGCTTAATTACGCCGCGTTTGGTTTTGATATTGACCGCTTTGCCGTACTCCGGCACGCTCTCCGCGCTTTGCTCCAGTACCCTTGCTTCTTTAATCGCAAGGTGGATCTGTTCCGGTTCGATATCCTGAATCTGACCGCGCATCGGGGCAGTATCGACATACAGGCTACGCAGAATGTCTGCCGCAGCGGTGACGCAAATCGGACGGCCGGTCAGTTTAAAGTGGTTATCGCGGCGATTGATCTCGATGCCGAGACGGCGTTCGAGCTGCTTGATGTTGTCATCAAACGGGCCGCACAGGCTCAACAGACGCGCATTGTCTGCTGGCTCCAGGGTGATTTCGCGAGTGTCTATGTTCAAACCGTTCCTCTTATCTGTATGCCGCCGGAAGCTGAACATTCACCGGCCTATAAGGAAATTATTCACGCCACAGGAAAAAGGCGCAAGCATTGCGATAAAGATGGGGATAAAGAGAGAAAAAACAAGGCCCACCGGAACGGCAGGCCTGAGAATTACGGCTGATAATAACCCACACCAAGGTCGTTTTCTTTGCGAGTACGGGCAATCACCGATTCCGGTGTTTCTGCCACGCGCAGACCCATTTCATCTTCAGTTCGCACCACTTTACCGCGCAGAGAGTTCGGGTAGACGTCGGTAATTTCTACATCGACGAATTTACCGATCATATCCGGTGTGCCCTCGAAGTTGACCACACGATTATTTTCGGTACGTCCGGAAAGCTCCATGATGCTCTTACGTGAAGTCCCTTCTACCAGAATACGCTGGGTGGTGCCGAGCATCCGACGGCTCCATGCCATCGCTTGCTGATTAATGCGCTCTTGCAGAATATACAGACGCTGCTTCTTCTCTTCTTCCGGAACATCATCAACCATATCGGCGGCTGGTGTACCCGGACGTGCAGAGAAGATAAAGCTGTAGCTCATGTCGAAATTGACGTCGGCAATCAGCTTCATCGTTTTCTCGAAGTCTTCGGTGGTTTCGCCAGGGAAGCCAACGATGAAATCAGAACTGATCTGAATATCCGGACGCGCCGCACGCAGTTTACGGATGATCGCTTTGTACTCCAGCGCCGTATGGGTACGTCCCATCAGGTTCAGAATACGATCGGAACCGCTCTGTACCGGCAGATGCAGGAAGCTCACCAGCTCCGGCGTGTCGCGGTACACTTCGATGATATCGTCGGTGAATTCGATCGGATGGCTGGTGGTAAAGCGAATACGATCGATCCCGTCGATCGCTGCAACCAGACGCAGCAGATCGGCAAACGATCCGGTGGTGCCGTCGTAGTTTTCACCACGCCAGGCGTTCACGTTCTGACCGAGCAGGTTGACTTCACGCACGCCCTGAGCCGCAAGCTGGGCAATCTCAAACAGAATATCGTCGGACGGACGGCTTACCTCTTCACCACGGGTGTAAGGCACCACGCAGTAGGTGCAATATTTATTGCAGCCTTCCATGATGGAGACAAACGCGGTCGGCCCTTCGGCGCGCGGTTCCGGCAGACGGTCAAACTTCTCGATTTCCGGGAAGCTGATATCTACCACCGGGCTGCGGTCGCCGCGCACGGAGTTGATCATCTCCGGCAGACGATGCAGCGTTTGCGGCCCAAAAATAATATCGACATAGTGGGCGCGCTGGCGAATGTGCTCGCCTTCTTGCGATGCCACGCAGCCGCCGACGCCGATAATCAGGTCTGGATTCTTCTCTTTTAACAGTTTCCAGCGGCCTAACTGATGGAAGACTTTTTCCTGAGCCTTCTCGCGGATTGAGCAGGTGTTCAGCAGCAGCACATCCGCTTCTTCCGCCACGTCGGTCAGTTGATAGCCGTGGGTGGCATCCAGCAGATCGGCCATCTTCGATGAATCGTACTCGTTCATCTGACAGCCCCAGGTTTTAATATGGAGTTTTTTGGTCATCGACTTGCTCTTGCGAAATAGTAGCCAGGAATGCAGGGCGCATAGTGTAATGCTTTGCTGCCGTTGTGACCAGTATGAGCGTTATCAGCCCTTGGGGGTAAAAATCCTGTAAACTTAAAGCATATTGCTAACAGGATGATTGACCATGACAAATCAACCAACGGAAATTGCCATTGTCGGCGGAGGAATGGTCGGCGGCGCACTGGCGCTGGGGCTGGCACAGCACGGATTTTCGGTAACGGTGATCGAGCACGCAGAACCTGCACCGTTTGTCGCTGATAGCCAACCGGACGTGCGGATCTCGGCGATCAGCGCGGCTTCGGTATCATTGCTTAAAGGGTTAGGGGTCTGGGATGCAGTACAGGCTATGCGTTGCCATCCTTACCGCAGACTGGAAACGTGGGAGTGGGAAACGGCGCATGTGGTATTTGACGCAGCCGAATTAAAGTTGCCGTTGCTTGGCTATATGGTAGAAAACACTGTCCTGCAACAGGCATTGTGGCAGGCGCTGGAAGCGCATCCGAAAGTAACGTTACGTGTGCCAACCTCGCTGATTGCGCTGCATCGCCATGATGATCTTCAGGAGCTGGAGCTGAAAGGCGGTGAAGTGATTCGCGCGAAGCTGGTGATTGGTGCCGACGGCGCAAATTCGCAGGTGCGGCAGATGGCGGGAATTGGCGTTCATGCATGGCAGTATGCGCAGTCGTGCATGTTGATTAGCGTCCAGTGCGAGAACGATCCCGGCGATAGCACCTGGCAGCAATTTACTCCGGACGGACCGCGTGCGTTTCTGCCGTTGTTTGATAACTGGGCATCGCTGGTGTGGTATGACTCTCCGGCGCGTATTCGCCAGTTGCAGAATATGAATATGGCACAGCTCCAGGCGGAAATCGCGAAGCATTTCCCGTCGCGTCTGGGTTACGTTACACCGCTTGCCGCTGGTGCATTTCCGCTGACGCGTCGCCATGCGTTGCAGTATGTGCAGCCAGGGCTTGCGCTGGTGGGCGATGCTGCGCATACCATCCATCCGCTGGCGGGGCAGGGGGTGAATCTTGGTTATCGTGATGTCGATGCCCTGATTGATGTTCTGGTGAATGCCCGCAGCTACGGCGAAGCGTGGGCCAGTTATCCTGTCCTCAAGCGTTACCAGATGCGGCGCATGGCGGATAACTTCATTATGCAGAGCGGTATGGATCTGTTTTATGCCGGATTCAGTAATAATCTGCCGCCACTGCGTTTTGTGCGTAATCTTGGTTTGATGGCGGCGGAGCGTGCTGGCGTGTTGAAACGTCAGGCGCTGAAATATGCGTTAGGGTTGTAGCCTTACAACATTGCCGGATGCGTGCCAACCGTAGGTCGGATAAGACGCGGCAGCGTCGCATCCGACATTGAAGGATAAGACGTGTCAACATCGCATTCGACATTGAATGAACGCAGAAAAGCAAAAAGCTCGCCGAAGCGAGCTTTTTTAATGTGGCTGGGGTACGAGGATTCGAACCTCGGAATGCCGGAATCAGAATCCGGTGCCTTACCGCTTGGCGATACCCCAACTGGGTGCACTTACAAGGTAAGCGTCTTGAATAAATTGGCTGGGGTACGAGGATTCGAACCTCGGAATGCCGGAATCAGAATCCGGTGCCTTACCGCTTGGCGATACCCCAACAAATTGGTTTTGAATTTGCCGAACATATTCGACACATTCAGAATTTGGTGGCTACGACGGGATTCGAACCTGTGACCCCATCATTATGAGTGATGTGCTCTAACCAACTGAGCTACGTAGCC
>NZ_JAYQWM010000029.1:0-57731 GCF_036662595.1 Escherichia sp. Lx600-2
AGTTCTTTAGCAATAAATCGTAAGTATGTCTCAGTCATAACTTTGCTTAAGCCATAACTGATCTCTGGTAAAAGTGCATCATCTTCAGAAAATGGTGTATCGGATTTTCCGTAAACAGTGCCACCCGATGATGCAAATATAATTTTCTCACAACCATTTTCATATAGGTTTTTGAAAAAACAGACATTCGCATAAACATTTTCCAGACAATCTTTATCGATATTTTTTTTCGATTCATGTGGAAACATAGTTGTTGCCAAATGAATAACTGTCTTAATATTGTGGCGGCTAACTATCTCATGCAGTTCTTTTATACGCTGAGAAGATTCGAGGTAGCTAAATTTATACCAGTTAAAATATTCACTTAGCTCAGGCAACGAGTCTGGTTTATCCGAAATATCGAACGACACTAGTGGGATCTGCCTTTCGACCATTTCGGTGATCAATGCTTTACCTATAAACCCAGCACCGCCTGTAATCAGGACTCCATTTTTTCTAGCATCCATCATTCACCTTTTGCACGTGCTATAATGTATTGACCATAATCATTTTTCTTCATAGGTAGTGCATTTTTTATTGCTTCTTCTTTGCTTAACCAACCATTTCTTAATGCAATCTCTTCAAGACATGCAACCTTGAGGCCCTGAACATTCTGGATGGTTTGCACGAAGGATGACGCTTCATGCAAACTTTCGTGGGTCCCTGTATCCAACCAAGCAAAACCACGCCCCAGTAGCTCTACGTTAAGAGTACCTTCTTTGAGATACATGTCATTAAGATCAGTAATCTCCAGCTCCCCTCTCACTGAAGGTTTAACTTTTTTAGCGAAATCGATAACGCGATTATCATAGAAGTAAAGTCCAGTGACTGCATAATTTGATTTTGGTTTTGACGGTTTTTCTTCAATAGATACAGCCCGCATCTCGCTATCAAATTCAACTACACCGAAGCGTTCAGGGTCTTTCACTTGATAACCAAATACTGTTGCACCGTATTCTCTTGCAACAGCATTCTGCAGGATTTTGATAAATGATTGGCCATAAAAAATATTATCACCCAGCACCAAACAAACTTTATCGTTTCCTATAAATTTCTCACCAATGAGGAATGCCTGCGCTAATCCATCAGGGCTGGGTTGCACGGCATAATTAAGCCGAATACCAAAATTACTGCCATCACCGAGTAACCGCTGGAAACTCGCATTATCTTCTTCAGTGGTTATTATTAATATATCTTGAATACCCGCTAGCATAAGTGTGGAAAGCGGGTAATAAATCATTGGTTTATCATAGATTGGTAATAGTTGTTTTGATACACCACGAGTTATTGGATACAATCTAGTGCCAGAGCCGCCTGCTAAAATAATACCTTTCATCTTTTATCCTTACTACTCTACGAGCCCTAAGCGTTCACCAGCGTACGAACCATCCATCACACGCTGCCACCATTCTTTATTATTTAAATACCAGTGAATGGTTTTAGTGATACCCGTTTCAAACGTTTCTTGCGGCACCCAACCTAAATCTTGTTTAATTTTACTGGCGTCAATGGCATATCTAAGGTCATGCCCTGGACGATCGCTAACATACCGAATCAACTGTTCAAAATTTTCAATGCCATCTGGTTTATCTGCAATCAATTCATCGAGAATGCGACAAATAGTTTTCACTACATCGATATTTTTACGTTCGTTATGACCACCAATATTATATGTTTCTCCCGGCACACCCTTTGTGACGACTTCATAAAGTGCCCGGGCATGATCTTCAACATATAACCAATCTCGAATTTGCTCACCGTTCCCATAAACAGGTAAAAGTTTACCCGCAATTGCATTCAGAATAATTAACGGAATGAGTTTTTCAGGGAAATGGTACGGCCCATAATTATTAGAACAATTTGTCACTATGGTGGGTAATCCATATGTACGCCGCCATGCACGAACTAAGTGATCACTGGATGCCTTAGAGGCGGAATATGGACTGCTAGGGGAATATGAAGTTTGTTCTGTAAACAATGGCAATATTGTATCTGACGATACTTCATCCGGATGAGGAAGGTCACCATAAACCTCATCCGTAGAAATATGGTGGAAGCGAAATGCACCTTTGCGATCTTCACTAAGTGCTAGCCAATACTTACGAGCTTCTTCTAGTAAGATATATGTTCCAACAATATTGGTTTCAATAAAGTCTGCAGGGCCTGTGATTGAACGATCAACGTGGCTTTCGGCTGCCAAATGCATTATTGCATCTGGTTGGTGATGTGCAAAAATATTGGCTATTGCAACGCTGTCGCAAATATCCGCATGCTCAAATTTATACCGCTCGTTATTCTCAATCTCTGTCAGAGATTCCAAATTACCTGCATAGGTAAGTTTA
This sequence comes from Escherichia sp. Lx600-2, assembly GCF_036662595.1. Taxonomy (NCBI): domain Bacteria; kingdom Pseudomonadati; phylum Pseudomonadota; class Gammaproteobacteria; order Enterobacterales; family Enterobacteriaceae; genus Escherichia; species Escherichia sp. Lx600-2. The sequence continues at coordinate 2,382 of NZ_JAYQWM010000029.1, forward strand.
TCAACATTGATGACAGAGTCTTGCGTATTATTAATTATATGACGAACAACTGCAGACCCAATAAAACCTGCACCACCTGTAACCAGTATTTTCACTTTGAATTTCCGCTATGACTTATAACTTATGGCTTGATAATATGAATGTTTGTTAAGAACAATCTGAATATTAAAAAAGACACTTATGATTAGACACGCTACCGCCCCTGGCTCTCCAGCTACCAGCGCACTGCACCTTCAATGATAAAAATCATTTATGTCAAGGTAAAAATCCGCAACGACTCCCACCTGCAAACCCAAAAAATTTCGGCAACTATTTTCGTCTTAAATGCATTTGAACTCAAGGAAAAATCTTATAAACGATATGCAACGCCTACATTTCTAACCTATTGTTATTTTTTACTTTGTTTTATGAAATAAAAAGGCAGTGAAGCTAGTAGTAGGTTACCCTACATACTTATGCCCATCTGCCGTTCTAAAACGCCGTTCTTAAATTTGCTTTATCGTTTACTGAGAAACGACTTAAGATAACAACTTTTCAATACTTTTCCTGATCTTAGCCCCTTCCTTCAGGTTGCGCAACCCATACTGCACAAACGCCTGCATATACCCCATCTTCTTCCCGCAGTCGTAGCTCTCACCCGTCATCAGCATCGCGTCAACAGACTGCTTATTCGCCAGTTCGGCGATCGCATCCGTCAGTTGAATTCGGCCCCACGCCCCCGGCACGGTCTTCGCCAGTTCAGGCCAGATATCAGCGGAAAGTACATAGCGGCCTACGGCCATCAGATCGGATTCCAGCGTCTGCGGCTGGTCAGGTTTTTCGATAAAATCAACGATACGGCTAACTTTACCTTCGACATCCAGCGGCTCTTTCGTTTTGATGACGGAGTATTCAGACAGGTCGCCCGGCATACGTTTCGCCAGCACCTGGCTACGCCCGGTTTCGTTGAAACGCGCCACCATGGCGGCAAGGTTGTAGCGCAGCGGGTCGGCGCTTGCGTTGTCCAGCACGATATCCGGCAACACAACCACAAACGGGTTATCGCCGACAATCGGATGTGCGCACAGGATAGAGTGTCCCAGGCCCAACGGCTGCGCCTGGCGAACGTTCATGATGGTCACGCCAGGAGGACAGATAGATTGAACTTCAGCCAGCAGCTGACGCTTCACGCGCTGCTCAAGCAGTGCTTCCAGTTCATACGAGGTATCGAAGTGGTTTTCCACCGAGTTTTTCGATGCGTGTGTGACCAGAACGATTTCTTTGATCCCTGCAGCAACCACTTCGTCGACGATGTACTGAATCATCGGCTTGTCAACGATCGGCAGCATCTCTTTAGGGATGGCCTTCGTGGCAGGTAGCATGTTCATACCCAATCCCGCTACCGGAATGACTGCTTTCAAATTAACCATTATCTTGTCCACCTATATATCGGTTGATGAATTATAGCGATTAAACATGTTTAATCCACTCTGTTTTGTCATAGTACTGATTTGAGTCAGGATGATCCCTGGATGTAATCCGATAATTCAGTGGATTGCCGTGCTCAGCGGCGCGGCAGCGCAAAATTGAGGCGTTCTGTGTTGACAACATGCTGATCGACCCGATCAATATCCACCGCCGCCTGCCCTTTCTCATTCACCGCCCTCACGTTCGCCAGCGACAGCAGCGTATCCTGCTTCGCCATAAACTTCCCACGCACATCCTTGCGTAAATCGAAGTTCAGCTTCAGCGCAGGCCCACGAAAGGAGAGCTGCATCACGTTGATGTTCCTCAAAAAAATGTGTTGCGGTTTGTTATGAATCTCCAGCGAAGCGTGCTTCATGGACAGGTTGGTGATAGAGACAAACGAGGGGTTGTTACCCGAGGAAATTTGAATACCGCGGACCGTATAGGCCAAAGCACTGTTGTCCATCTGTATATTATTCAGGCGGAAGTTTTGCGGTATCGACAAATAATTACCTTTGATAACACCGTAGCCAATCAGCATTCCCGCGCTATTAACCATATCGACACCATCAATAACGAAATTATCACAGCCGTAGATCGCCACCGTGGCGTTATCTATTCCCGCCTGCTTGCTGAATTCCGGCGTGATATTGCTGGCTTTCACATTACGTATAATAAAGTGTTTGCCGTTTTCCACGTGCACCAGCTGGCGGCAGTTGCTGCCGGTGATGTTGGCGACGACAAAGTTTTTCACCGCCTGCTCTTCCGGGTAGCCATTATCGTAGGTGCTGCCGGCCAGGCCGATCCCGATGCCCCAGTTGACCTTACCGTTGGTGCAGTCGATATGGTCGATGACGTGGTCGGAGATAAGGATATTGCGGTCGTTAATCGCCACGTTCCACTCAATGGCGTCGCCCTGCAGATAGCTGAAGTGGCAGTGGGTGATGTTCACATCAAGCCACTGATTATGGTAGCCCTGACGCAGAATACCGTAATTGGCTTTGGTGATGGTCAGGCGGGTAATGGTCAGGTTACGCAGCGTACGCTTGTCTTTCCCGCCGATGAAAATCTGCACCACTGGGCCGTAGCCGCTCATCGTCAATCCGGCAATCGTACAATCACTACCACGGACGTCCAGCGTAATGTTGTAGAGGCTGGCTTCACCGCTGCCGATCACCTGGCAGCCCTTTTGCAGGATAAAGCGCCCGCGCCCGTTGCCTTTCAGGGCACCGGCAACCGCCAGCGTTTTCCCCGGCGGCAGCGTAATCGCCGTATTGATATTGTCGCAAACCACACTCGCTGGCACGTTGACGGTGTCGGCCTGCGCGAAGGCCTCATTGAACGCGCGGATCCAGTCGCCATTGTGCACGTAGTCACGTATGTCCACTGCCGAGCGCTTCTCAGCAGCACGCGCGGCGGTTGCTGAAAGTACCGGTAAGGCCGCGGCAAGCGTTGCCCCGGCGATAAGGAAGTAACGTCGGGTTAAGGTGTGCATAGCGCCTCCTTAGCAAAGCGTCTGCAGCAGGCTGGCAAGCTGCCGGTTAATCACCTGCTGATTAAAATCGGTTTCGACTTTCTCACGTGCGCGCGCCAGCACCGGCTGCAGGCTGTGCGCATCCATCCGGCCAAGTGATTGCAGTTTGTCTGCCAGCGCCGTGGCGTCGTACTCCTCCACCAGCCAGCCGGAATGACCGGAGTCAATCAGTTCCGGGATGCCGCTGTGGACCGTCGACAGCACCGGGATCCCCACCGCCATCGCCTCCATGAGCGCCACCGGAATACCTTCCATATCGCCATCGGCCCCCGTTACCGAGGGCAGCAGGAAGACGTCAGCTTCATCAAGCAGCATTTTCACTTCATGGCTGGGCTTAAAACCCGGCATTTCTACGTGATCTTCCAGCTGATACTGTTCAATCAGGGTGCGCAGACGGCGCTCCCACGGCCCGATGCCGAGGATGCGATAGCGAAAGTTGACGCCACGCTCTTTCAGCTGGCGGCAGGCTTCAATCGCCACATGCAGCCCCTTTTTCTCGGTCAGACGCGCAACGGAGAGTATCTGCAAGCAGCCATCGGGCGCTTTTAGCGGGCGCAGCGAGAAGCGGTCCATGTTTACGCCCATTCTTGATACGGTAATTTTATCCGTCGGGCAGCCCATCGCCTGCAGCCGGTCTGCCCACAGTTGGCTGATGGGCAACATCATGTCGCCGCGGCGGAACAGCTGCTGATATTCGCTGGTGTAGTGGTTCAACACTCCGCGGCTTGAGATATCAATACCGTGAAAGACGGTGGCTATCTTCCCGTCGATCACCCCCAGTTCGCGCAGCTTGGCGGCGGTCACTCCTGCCGGGCCAAAGTGGGCGATGTAAACATCGGCGACAATCGGCGCGGGAGTGCGGCTACAGATAGAAGAGAGGATCAGATTGCGCGCCTCCTGCCCGTAGCGCCGCGCGTTTAACGCCCGCCAGACGGCGGGACGGTGTAAACCGCGCAACGTGCTGAACGCGCGATAGCGTAGCTTCTCCAGCGCCGTTGACGGCTCATCCTGTAACCAGCGAACTTTGTCCGCCAGTTGATACTGGGTATAAGCCGCATGAGTATTGGTCAGGTCGCCCTTTTGTAGGGCGACAATCTCCACCTCATAACCCATCTCGATGAACGCCACGATCTGGTTTAAGACAAACGTCTCAGACGATAAAGGAAATTTCAGCAGGAAGAAGCTGACTTTCATCGGCCCTCCCGGATGCGGTTCAGCACCGATTCAATCATGGTGAAGCCCTTCTGGCGTTCCCCCTCCACCGCCGCGGCGACTTTCTCGCCCAGCGCCGGAAGCTGGTTGAGAATATCGCCCACCACGCCTTGCATCGAGCCGTCGAGCAGGTGACGAATGTCGATGGCCATCTCAGGCATACCCAGCTGCTGCATAATGCCCGCTGATTTGTGCTCGTAGTTAATGGCAATCGCCGGCGTGCCGAAGTTCATCGAGATGATCGCCGAGTGCAGGCGGGTACCAATGGTCAGTTCGCAGGAGGCAAGAATTTTGCCAATCTCCACGTCATTAAGTTCGTCCATGGCGATGTGGAAATGCTCGCGGTTTTTGACGTACTGCGCCATGCGCAGCGCGACCATGCGGTCATCGCGGTTGTAGCGGTCGATACTGGTGCAAGTAGAAAGCGCCAGCACCTGATAACCGTCGTCAATCATACGGTTCACCACCTCGGCAAACGCTTTTTCATAGGCCTGCTGGGTTGTACCCAGACGCTTATCAAACGGCTCCAGCTCGCGCAGAGTAATCGCCACGGTTTTACGCTGTGCGGTCAGGTTCAGCCAGTGCTGTACCGCGTAGCTCGGTTCGAAACTGTCGTTACGATGCTCAACCAGCCAGGCGGTGTCCACGCCCTGCTCCACCTTACCGGTGTCGATATTCGCCTTCGCCATCAGCTCACGGCTGACGGTTTCACGCAGAATCAACGCGTTAGTGCGGCCAAAGACGTAGTTCGCCAGCTCGTTGAAGTCCGGGTTCTGGAACGGGCCAACGCTGTGGCCAATCATGTAGATAGGCTTGTTGGCCATAAAGGCGCACAGCGGGTACTCAAAGTGAGTCAAGCCGTAGAGATCGACGTAGTTCGACCCACCTACCTGAATAATCGCGTCATAGTTGCCAAGGAAGCGCACAAACTCATGAAACTCTGGCGCAATTTCAAAGTTGCGCAGTTTGCCTTCGCCGGTCACCTTGGCCAGCAGGATCTTGTGCTGGAAGCGGCGACGCAGCACTTTCTTCACGCGCCCGCTCACCCCTGCAGCCGCCTGCTGTTTCTGGCTCAGCTGATACAGCGGATCGGCAATAATCTCACGCCCCTGCAACCAGGAGGAACTGATCGGGAAACGGCTCATTACGTCCATTTCAACGTCCGGCTGCTGGCGAAGAATCGCATCGAGCAGGCCGCGCATAATCGCGCTGTCGCCGCGGTTGCCGCAGGTGTGGTTTCCCAAAATTAGTAATTTCATCATGGCCTCATCAAAAAGGGGTTCAAGCAAATCAATCAGGAACGCGTAATAACGTTTTCAGTTTTCCGCTCCGACAGAGCGGTTTTTTTAGTTCAAGCAACAGGCTGTGGCGTGACAGCATGATCACCAGCGCAAAGCTGACTACCCCCGCCAGCACCTGCATCGCCAGCAGCGCCGAGAGCGAAACGCTGCCTTCCAGCAGTCGCCCCACCGCGTAGCTTGAAATCAACGTCGGCAGAGAGAGACGGAACGGCAGCCACAGGCTCAGCAGGTAATCGCGGTAGCCCGGCCCCAGCACCGGTTTGATCATCACGAAATAGCTGAGGATGGTGTTGATGATTTGCACCAGCAGGAAGCCCAGCGTGACGCCAATCGCGCCGCCGAGCTGCCCGCCGATAATCACCGCAGGAATAAACAGGAAGGTCTTAAAGACGTTGAATTTAAAGCTGATATCCACTCGCGCTTTAGCCATCAGCAGCGAACCGATTGGGTTGCCCACCGAGCGCAGCAGCCCCACCACGCACAGCAACTGGAGGATTGGCACGATGTGCAGCCATTTGTCGCCGAACACCAGCGGCACAAAGTTATTGCTCACCACCATCAGCCCCAACAGCGCCGGGAAATTGATGATCCCCACCACCGACAGCAGCTTGTAGAAGTTCACTCGCAGCTTGTCGGTGTCGTCCTGAATCTTGGCGAACGCCGGGAACAGCACGCGGGTGATGATTGGGTTAAGCTTCATCGGCGGCACCACCGCCACGTTGTAGGCGAGGTTATAGCCCCCGGCCACGCTGGCGCCGAGGATGCGCGCGAGCGTCAGCGTCGACAGGTTAGTGTTGATGTAGTTAACAATACTGTCCGCCGTCAGCCACGCGCCGAAGCGCAGGTTCGGCATGACCGTGGTCAGCGAAAAATGCAGACCTGGACGGTAAATCTTGCGGCCAAAATAGCCGAACAGCAGCGTACGCACGGCGCTGTTGACCAGATAACCCAAAATTGCGGTCATCGCCAGCGGCCAGAAGCAGGCGCTAATCACCGTAAAGGTAAAGCCCGACAGCACCGCTGCGGTCTCAATGGAGCCGATTTTGTTAAACTCCAGCTCTTTTTGCATCAGCGCACGAAATTGCTGGCCGTGGGGGATCACCACGAAGGCCAGCGACAGCGTTTTGATCAACGGCGCGAGATCCGGGTTGTGCAGCAACCGCGCAATGGTATCGCTCAGCAGATACACCGCGGCAAACACCGCAATCCCCAGCCCGACGTTCAGCCAGTAGAGCGTGGTCAGCTCAATCTGGCTGATGGCTTTACGCTGAATAATCGAGTTGGCGATACCAAAATCCGACAGCGTGTCCGCCAGCGCGATAATCACCAGCGACACGGTGAGCAGACCAAACTGATGGCCGTCAAACAGCCGCGCCAGCACGGTCATCTGCGCCAGCCCCAGGCCAATAATCACCACCGTCGCCATCGCCGACCATTTCGCGCCATTGATGGTTTTTTCTCTCAGGCCCATGTCACTTCCTCAGTAGGCTGCTTTGTTGACAAAGCCTTTGAATACCGTCAGGAAGACGATCTTGATATCGAGCCACAGGCTCCACTCGCGGATGTATTCGAGATCGAACTCCACCCGTTTTTCCATCTTCTCGAGGGTATCGGTTTCACCGCGCCAGCCGTTGATCTGCGCCCAGCCGGTAATACCAGGCTTCACTTTGTGGCGCAGCATGTAGCCTTCAATCAGTTGACGGTACTGTTCGTTGTGCGCCACCGCGTGCGGACGCGGGCCGACGATAGACATGCCGCCGGTGAGCACGTTGATAAACTGCGGCAATTCATCCAGCGAGGTGCGGCGCAGGAAGTTGCCGACACGGGTCACACGCGGGTCGTTTTGCGTCGCCTGTTTCACCACCTTGTCGTTCTCCATGACCTTCATCGAGCGGAATTTCCACACTTTGATCGGCTTACCATCCATACCGTAGCGGGTCTGGCGGAAGATGATGGGGCCCGGCGAACTCAGCTTCACCGCCAGCGCGATACAGCACAGCGCAGGCGAAATCAGCAGCAGAATGCCCAGCGCCAACACGATATCCTCCAGCCGTTTGATAATACGATTCACCCCGGAGAGCGGCGTGTCGTACAGCGGCACCAGCGGAATACCGTTCACCACCTCTACGCGTGAATGCAGGATGTTGAAGGTGAAAACATCCGGGATCAGCAGCACCGAGCAGGTGGTGTCGGCGAGAGAACGGACCACCTCTTTAATCTGGCTCTCTTCCTGCATCGCCATCGAGATGTAGACGTTGTGGATTTTGCCGCTGCGGGCATCGTCGAGTAGTTGTTCAAGATTGCCCATCCAGTCGGCGTTAACGCCGCCTGGTTTAGCATCGTAATAGCTGCCGACCACTTCATAGCCCAGCCACGGCTGGTTGCGGAAGCTTTCGAGCAGCGCCTGCCCTTCCGGCATGTCCCCGGCGACGGCCACATAGCGGGTGTTATAGCCGCGATGGCGCAGCATGCCAGCGCCGTAGCGAATGAACGCGCGGCTCGCCAGCATGCCGATGGTGCTAATCAGATACCACGCCAGCCACATGGTAAAGTTGGTATTAAAATCATCGTTAAACGCCAGCAGTCCGGCGGCAAACACCAGGCTCAGCGTCCAGTTCTGCAACAGCAGCAGCAATTCGGTGGTGATACGCACGCCGCGCCAGGAGCGGTAGAAATCGGTAATCCCGCCAATCATCTGGAAAACGACCAGCGTCACCAGCGCCATCAACAGATGGAGATATAAAAACGGCAACGCAACCGCCTGACACACCAGCCACAATCCCCCCAACATGATGGTGATGTCGGAAAAACGCTGCACCATGGAGATTAACGATGCATTCGTTTTAGCTCGTTCGCGCTTTTTTAGAGTCGTCATCGTTGGTCCTATTCGTCGTTTCCCTTCACCCCGCCTCTCTCCCCAAAGGGGCGAGGGAGAAAAACCAATCCGCAGCCTGCACGTTCGGTTCCCTCTCCTCTCTGGGGAGAGGGTTAGGGTGAGGGGCAATAATTACTGATTAAGCAACGCCAGAATGTCCTGCGTTCGCGCCTGCATCAGCGGCGTATTTCCGCGAGACTCCACGTTTAAGCGCACCACCGGTTCGGTATTGGAAGAACGCAGGTTGAAGCGCCAGTCGGCAAACGCCAGGCTGATGCCGTCAGTACGGTCGATCTCCAGCGCGCTGCCGGCAAAGTGTGCTTCCACGCGGGCAATCGCTTCTGACGGTGCCGCCAGATGACTGTTGATTTCACCGCTCGCCGGGAACGCCGCCATGCGGTCGCGCACCAGTTCACCCAACGTTTTGCCCTTCAGGCACAGCAGTTCGCTGACCAGCAGCCAGGGGATCATGCCGCTGTCGCAGTAGGCAAAATCACGGAAGTAGTGGTGAGCGCTCATTTCACCGCCGTAAACCGCGTCGTCCTGACGCATGCGCTCTTTAATAAAGGCATGACCAGTTTTCGACATCACTGGCGTGCCGCCCGCCGCCGTGACGACGTCCACGGTGTTCCACGACAGACGCGGGTCGTGAATGATGCGCGCGCCGGGGTTCTTTTCGAGGAAGGCTTCCGCCAGCAGGCCGACGATGTAGTAGCCCTCGATAAACTGCCCTTTCTCGTCGAACAGGAAGCAGCGGTCGAAGTCGCCATCAAAAGCGATACCCATATCGGCACCGTATTTGATGACCGCATCGCGGGTATCCGCGCGGCACTCCGGCAGCAGCGGGTTAGGAATACCGTGCGGGAAGGTTCCGTCCGGGGTGTTGTGCACTTTGATCAGGTTCACCGGCACATTCAGCGCTTTGAAGCGGGCTTCCAGCGCGTCAATCACCGGGCCTGCCGCGCCGTTACCGGAGTTCACCACCAACTTCAGCGGCGTCAGGTTTTGCACGTTGATGTAGCCCAGCAGGTGGTCGATATAGGCGTCACGCAGGTTGATTTTCTGGTAGCTACCGCGCGCGGCCTCATTGACCGGCGGGAAGTCGTTGGCTTCCGCCAGGCGCTGTACGTCGCGCAGGCCGGTATCGCCGCTGATGGGGCGTGCGCCTTCCCGCACCAGCTTCATGCCGTTGTAATCCATCGGGTTATGGCTGGCGGTCACTTCGATACCGCCATCAACGCCGAGATGGAAGGTGGCGAAGTAAATCTCTTCGGTGCCGGAAAGCCCGATATCGAGCACGTCAACGCCCGCGTCGCGCAGGCCATTGGCTAACGCCAGTTTCAGCGCCTCGCTGGTCAAGCGCACATCGCCGCCCAGCACGATAATTTTCGGCTTCAGATATTCACCGTAAGCGCGGCCAATGCGCCACGCGATGTCTTCATTCAGCTCTTCACCGAGCTTGCCGCGGATGTCGTAGGCTTTAAAACAGGTTAATTTCGTCATGTTTTTACCTTTCTTCAGGCAACAGTTCGCCCTGACCGTTATGGCCATCAATTTTGGTGTCGTGATTTGCCGGATGCGCCGCGCTTATCCGGCCAGCCGGGCGCTACACGCGCCCGTAACGATCCTGGAAACGCACCACGTCGTCCTCTTCCAGATAGGCGCCAGATCGCACCTCAATCAGGTCGAGCGGGATTTTCCCCGGGTTTTCCAGGCAGTGGGTGACGCCAAGGGGGATATAGATAGATTCGTTCTCACCCAGCAGCGTAATTTGGTCATTGAGAGTGACTTTGGCGGTGCCCGCCACCACGATCCAGTGTTCCGCCCGGTGGTGATGCATCTGCAGCGACAGCCCTTCCCCCGGCTTCACGGTGATGCGCTTAACCTGATAGCGATCGCCGGAATCAATCGAGTCATACTTGCCCCACGGGCGGTAGACTTCCCGGTGGATGTGGTGTTCGTGGCGGCCGTCGGCCTTAATCTTCTCGACCACCTTTTTCACGTCCTGCACCGCGTTGCGATCGGCGATAAGCACCGCGTCTTTGGTTTGCACCACCACCAGGTCCTTTACCCCGACGGTCGTCACCAGGCCAGACTCTGCATAGACATAGCTGTTTTCGGTTTTATGGCTGATGACATCGCCATGGTGCACGTTGCCTTCCGGCGTATGGTTGCTTATCTCCCACAGCGATGACCAGGAGCCGACATCGCTCCAGCCCGCGTCCATCGGCACCACTACCGCATCCGCGGTCTGCTCCATCACCGCATAATCGATGGATTCGTCCGGGCAGCTCAGGAACGCCGCTTCATCGACGCGGATAAAGTCGAGATCCGGGTCGGTGACGTCCATCGCTTTTTCGCAGGCGCGAAGAATATCCGGGCGATATTTGCCCAGCTCTTCCAGATAGCGCCCGGCGCGGAACAGGAACATGCCGCTGTTCCAGTAATATTCACCGCTGGCGACATAGGCCTGTGCGGTATCGAGATTGGGTTTTTCGACAAACTGCGCGACGTCGAAGGCCAGCGTGTCGTCGGTACCCGGCGTGACATCACCACGGCGAATATAGCCGTAGCCGGTTTCCGGCACGTTCGGCACGATACCGAAGGTCACCAGCTTGCCATTTTCAGCATACGGCGTGGCATGACGAACCGCCGCGCGGAAGGCCTCTTCGTCCTGAATCACATGGTCCGCCGCCAGCACCAGCATCAGCGGGTCGCAGTCCGGTTCGCGACGCTTAGCCGCCAGCGCCGCCAGGGCGATGGCTGGCGCCGTGTTGCGCCCTGCCGGTTCCAGAATAATGTTTTCGGTCAGCTTGTTGAGTTGACGCAGCTGTTCCGCCACGATAAAGCGGTGTTGCTCATTGCAGATCACCACCGGGCTGGCGCACTTCACGCCGTCCAGCCGGTTCACCGTGGCCTGCAGCATGGTCATGTCCCCTTTCAGGCACAGGAACTGTTTGGGGTACAGCACTCTGGACAGCGGCCACAGTCGGCTACCCGAGCCACCGGCCATCACGACCGGGAAAAGCGTAGTTTGACTCATCGTTTAACCCCGAATATCAGCAATAAATTGGTTGAGAACGTGTTCTTTATCGAGCGAACGTTCGGCCCAGGCGCGGGCGACCGCATTTCGCTTCGGCATCTTCAGCGCCTGCTCAATCCCTTCCACCAGCGACGGAACCGATTCAGGCGTCACGCACACCGCAATGCCCGGATTGTCCAGACATAGCTGGCCCAGCTCGGTCTGCAGTTCAGCGGTAATCACCGCGTTGCCGCCCACCGCCAGAATATTGGTCAGCTTGGAAGGCAACACCGCATCCGCGGCGCCACGCTTCTGAATCACCAGATGGCAGTCGCCAATCGCCAGCAGCGCGGGTAAATCTTCGTACGACTGCAGCGGCAGGAACTTGACGTTATCCAGCCCGCGTTCGGCGACCATTTTTTCCAGCCGCGCTTTACCGCCGCCCTGACCGACAATGGCAAACAGCCACGGCTGTTCACGTAGCTGTTCGGCGGCAGTAATCACGCTCTCCAGCCCCTGTTTCTCACCGATATTGCCGGAGTAGAGAATAATTTTGCGTTCATCCGGCAGGCCAAGACGCTGACGCAGCGCCATCACCAGCGTTTCCGGCACCTCGCGAAAACGGGAAACTTCCGACCAGTTGGGGAAGAAAATCACCTTCTCCGGCGCAACGCCCTTCTCGCAGGCTTTGTTCATCATTGAGCGCGAGATGGTCGATACGTTGTCAACGTTGTGCAGCCCGCTACGCTCAAAGGCGCTGGCAAGTTTTGCCACCTTGCCGGCGCGACCGTTGCCTGCCATGCCCAACCCCAGCATGGCGTCGACTTCATAATCCTGAATATGCAGCAGCGTCCGCGCGCCGGAGAGCTTCGCCAGCAGGCGCATACCGGGGGTGCAGAACAGCGTCGGCACTACGCCGATAATGCGATCCGGCTTCCAGCGGCGTTGGGCCATCAGCGGGAAGAAACTGCTGAGCGCAAAGCTGCCGAGATGGATCAAACGCTTCAGCGTCGACGGCTGCTTTGGCACATACAGCGGGCAGCGCCAGACGGTGGCATCGCCGTTTTCCCGGCGGTAACGCCAGCTTGAGTATTTCGCGCCAACCTGCCATTCCGGATAGTACGGCGGCGCGGTAATCACTCGCACCTCGTGACCCTGCTGCACCATCCACTCGACCATTTCGCCGGTGTATTTGCCGATGCCGGTGAGTTCAGGCGAATAGTTGATGCCATACACCAGAATCTTCATAGGCCCTGCACCTCGGCCAATTTGTCGACCCGGAAATAGGCGCGGCTGTTTTCATGAACGTTGTCCGACGCCAGTAACGCAGGCGGTGTCAGCCAACGGTACTCATTATGCTGATCGTCCGGCAGCGTTAAGGTCCCGGCGTCCACCTGCAGGCGGAAACCAAGCACAATGTAATGGGTCGAAAAATCCGTACCGCAGAAATTCTCGTCATAGAAATGCTGCCAGACTCCGTAAAAGCGGCCTGCCGTCATCGGCAGGCTCAGCCCCAGTTCGGCCTCGGTCAGGCGGGCAAACGCCTGTTCCAGCGTTTCATCTTTCTGTACCCGCCCGCCCGGCACAAACCAGTACCCCTGCGCCGGACGATTGTTGCGCTTACCCAGCAAAAACTCGCCCTGCGCGTTCTCGACGATCAAATCGATGGAGATCAGCGGCGTAGACTGCACCACGGTGGCAAACGCTTCCTGGCTCAGAAACATGCGTTACCCCCGGAAGCGGTGCTGGCTTTCCAGAAACCACTGGTAAGTGCTGGCAAGACCAGCCTCCAGCGAGATTTCGTGGTACCAGCCCAGTTGATGCAGGCGAGAAACATCGAGCAGCTTGCGCGGCGTGCCGTCGGGTTTGGTGGCATCAAACACCACCCGCCCTTTAAAGCCCACCACTTTCACCATCGTCTGCGCCAGTTCACGAATGGTGCAGTCAACGCCGGTGCCAACGTTAATATGCGACAGCATAGGCTGCGTGTTTTCGAGCCAGACGCCGCGATCCAGCTCCATCACATGGATACTGGCAGCCGCCATATCGTCCACATGCAGGAACTCGCGCATCGGCGTGCCGCTCCCCCACACCACCACGTCCGCGGCGTTTTGCTGTACCGCTTCATGGAAGCGGCGCATCAGCGCCGGAATAACGTGCGAATTGCTCGGGTGGAAGTTATCGTTCGGCCCGTACAGGTTGGTCGGCATCACCGAGCGATAGTCGCGATTATGCTGGCGGTTGTAGGACTCGCACAGCTTGATACCGGCAATTTTCGCAATCGCGTACGGTTCGTTAGTCGCTTCCAGCGTGCCCTGCAGCAGCTCGCTTTCGTGCATTGGCTGGTTAGCCATTTTCGGATAGATGCACGATGAACCGAGAAACAGCAGCTTATTCACGTTGTGCGTATGCGCCGCGTGAATAATGTTGCTTTCAATCATCATGTTCTCGTAGATGAAATCCGCCGGGAAGGTGTTGTTGGCCACAATGCCGCCCACCTTTGCCGCCGCCAGATACACCTGATCAATATTTTCAGCGGCGAAGAAGTCGTTCACTTCGCGGCTATCCAGCAGGTTGAGCTCATCGCGGCCGCGAACCACCAGATCCACGTCGCCGCGTTGTGCAAGCTGTCGGACGATGGCCGAGCCCACCATTCCCCGGTGGCCCGCCACAAAAATACGTTGTCTGGTCATACTTAAGACTCCAGCGCGATCGCCACTTCATAACCGTGGGATTTCAGCAGGGAATGTTTCTTCGCTGCTTCCAGGTCTTTGGCGACCATTTCAGATACCATCTCCTGCAGGGTGGTTTCCGGTTTCCAGCCGAGTTTTTCATGCGCTTTGGTCGGGTCGCCGAGCAGGGTTTCAACTTCTGCCGGACGGAAGTAGCGCGGATCCACGGCCACCATCACATCGCCCGGTTTCACGCCCGGCGCATCGTGACCGGTGACGGAAACGACAATCCCTTTTTCTTCCACGCCTTTACCTTCAAAGCGCAGTTTAATACCCAGCTGTGCCGCCGCCATTTCGACGAACTGGCGAACCGAATACTGCACGCCGGTGGCGATAACGAAATCTTCCGGATGGTCCTGTTGCAGCATCATCCACTGCATTTTCACGTAGTCTTTGGCGTGGCCCCAGTCGCGCAGAGAATCCATGTTGCCGAGGTACAGGCACTTCTCCAGGCCCTGAGCGATGTTAGCGATCGCACGGGTGATTTTACGCGTCACAAAGGTTTCGCCGCGGCGCGGAGACTCGTGGTTGAACAGGATGCCGTTACAGGCGTACATGTCGTAAGATTCACGGTAGTTGACGGTGATCCAGTAGGCATACAGTTTGGCGACCGCATACGGCGAGCGCGGATAGAACGGAGTGGTCTCTTTTTGTGGAATTTCCTGCACCAGGCCGTACAGTTCCGAAGTGGAAGCCTGATAGAAACGCGTTTTCTTCTCCAGCCCTAGGAAGCGGATGGCTTCCAGCAGACGCAGCGTGCCCATCGCATCCACGTCGGCGGTATATTCCGGCGACTCAAACGACACGGCAACGTGGCTCATTGCGCCGAGGTTATACACTTCATCCGGCTGCACTTCCTGCAGAATGCGCGTCAGGTTGGAGCTGTCGGTCAAATCACCGTAGTGCAGGTGAAATTTCGGGTTGCTGCTGTGCGGATCCTGATAGATGTGATCGACACGTTCGGTGTTAAAGGAAGAAGCACGGCGTTTAATCCCGTGAACTTCATAGCCTTTTTCCAGCAGCAGTTCTGCCAGATAAGAACCGTCCTGCCCCGTTACGCCGGTAATAAGTGCGACTTTTGACATTCTATTTTCCTCAAATTGTCCCGTTTAGGGAGTCACTTTCTCTACGCGCTCACGCGTAACCACTGCGGGATTGCCACGGCAAATCATATTTGCCGGTAGCGATTTAAAAACGCTGCTGCGGGCACCGACGATTGTGCCCTCGCCAATCGTGACGCCGGGGGCAACAAAAACATCTGTCGCCAGCCAGCATTTCTCACCAACCACAATCGGCGCAGCGTTAATATCGAAATGCGCGCTCTGATAATCGTGGCTGCCGGTGCACAAATAGCATTTCTGCGAAACCACCGAATTTGCCCCAAGGGTTATTTCACCCAAGGTATATAACACTGCCTCATCGCCCACCCAGGCATAATCTCCAATGGTTAATTTCCATGGGTAAGTGATTTTTACCGACGGGCGAATGACTACGTTTTTTCCTATTTTTGCGCCAAACAGACGTAATAAAAATGCGCGCCAGCGATACAATATCTGTGGAGACCAGGCAAATAATGTGGCCTGAACCGCCCACCATATTTGTACTTTTATGCCCCCGGCGCCGCGAAAACCTTTTGGTACCGAAAAGCCCGATAATTCCTGCATTTGGTATCCTTATGCTTTGTGATATAAGGCTTTTGCTTTCCCCGTTGTGCGCAGACGTAATAAATAAGATAATTCTGCAAGCAGGCCCGGCATACGTAATATTTCACGCTGCACTTTTTTTGCATCCTGGCACAACTGTAGATTATTTGTGGTGGACACGCCGCCCATCGAAAATTCCGACACCAAGCCTTTAATACGTTTAAAGGCATATCCCGACTTATACATCCGCGCCGCCAGCGCATAATCAGAAGAGACACGATACTGCACATCATAAGGATGATTTTTCAGCCCACGCAGCGGGAAGAAAATAGCCTGATGGCTAGCCGGTAGGCTGTGATAAATATACCAACCCTGCTTAGCGCTACGGCGAATCTGGGTGCCGTCGCCAAAGTCCAGCATCGCATCGCCAAGGTACATGGCATCATCGCTTTTACCGCGCAGCTGACGGACGAACTGCGACACATCCGGATGAAAGCTGTCGCCGGAATTCAGAAACAGCACAAACTTGCCCTGCGCCATGCGGATGCCTTTGTTCATCGCATCGTAAAGCCCTTTATCCGGTTCGCTGACGTAGCGTAAGTGGTACTGGCCGTTACGTTTTTCGAGGAACTCTGCGGTGCCATCGTTAGAACCGCCATCCACCACAATCCACTCGAAAGTGAGGCTGGGATCGTTTGCCAGATGGGCCAGAGAACGCCAGGTTTTCACCACGCCATCAACGTTACGAAACGCGACGGTAACCACGCTTAACAACATGCTTCACCTCATCTGCTGTCAGCAATATTCAGCGCTTTACGCAGAATAAAAGGACAAACAATTAAAAATGCATATTCCGGACTAAATATCGAACCGGTAAAAAATAATGATATCGGCGTGAAAAGATACAGCTGCACGGCGAAATTACGATTATTCCCAAAAGCGTTAATGAACATTTTAAATACGTAGTACAGATACCCAGCCGTTAATATCACAGCGAACCACGAAAAATAAATCATTAACAGATACAGACCATTGTCTATGGTTTTACCGACATCCGCACCGTTAAATATTCCGAATGATGCAACATATTCGTAAAGAGAACCAAAACGCACGACCCCATCAATGCTGGTTAATGAATAACCGACCATCACCAATGGACCAATTATACGGTAATACGATGACGATCCTTCCGTTCCTAAATCACCAATACGCTCGGCAATATAGGGGAATGCAAACACCAGACCGATAAAAAATGCGCCTAATGAGATAATCGCCAACGGTAACTTTTTCTTGATCGCTTCTTTGTTCAGGTACTGGAAAGCCCACTCCAGCAGATAGAACAGGATAAATGTCATAACCCCAGAAAACGATCCAGAAAGAATTATCCCTGCCAGAATCATAGCATCAGACTTCGGGGTTTTGATACCAAACTGTTTGATGCAAAGCCAAATTGAGATTAATGCCAGAGCAAAAAATGCCGGTTCGAAATATAACGCAGTGGTGCGCTTTCCACCGAATTTGATAAAATTCAGCACATAGCTATTACTGTAAATAAGATATTTCGAAATCGTCGCTATCAAACTGCTGCCGCCGGTGAGAATAATCTGCGCCATCTCCAGCGCCGCCAGCGCCACCACCAGGGTAATCACCACATAGAAAAAACGCAGGATCTTACGGTGGTTATGCGGTGAAATGGTTTTGAAGCGAATGCTCCAGACCATGCCGATAATGATCACGATATAGACAAACAGCATCGTCGAGGTGACATATTTGCTGGGGTCCAGCGATTGTCCAAACAGATAGTTGAACAACGTCAATCCCACGCCCAGTCCGAGGGCAATCATCAGTTTTTTCAGATTAATGCGTTCAACAAACAACAGCAGCAACAGCGGAAGGAACGTCACAATGGTAATGGGGAAGCTCTCCCCCAGCTGCGCCAGCTTCACGTTAACCAACAGGTAGATTAACGGCAGCAGCAGATAGCTACAGACTCTGATAGAACGAGACATATTCCTCCAGCATCTGTTGTCCGCTGTAAGCTTTGCGGCTACGCGCGCTAAAGTTCTCCAGCGTGGTGCCAAAAATCTGCTCGGCGATCTCCGCTTTCGGTTGCTGTACCAGGGTGAGCACCTCGGCCTCATCCACCGTATGGCCGCCGGATTTTGCCAGCACCTCTTTTGCCGCCTCGCTATGGGTAGCAATGACCGGCACGCCAATCGATAACGCTTCGCACAGAATCAGCGGGTAATTATCTACCCGCGAGCTGAACAGCAGAGCGTCCAACGGGTTCAGTTCGCTCATCAGTTGGCGTTTATCGGTCAGAAAACCGTGGTTCACCACGTTGCTGCCCTCAAACGGCGAGAACTTACCAAAGGTATGGACCTCGACCTTATCGCCCAGCGCGATAATATCGCGCACCAGCTGCTGGTTGGTTTTGCCGTCATAGCGCAGGTCGTGAGCCACCACGGCGATTTTAGGCCGCGAGGAGAAGCGTTTTACCGGCGTCAGCTCGGCAAGAATCGCTTCGGTGGCGACGTCGATCCCGTTATTGATAATCTGGCAGCGCCCTGCGCCGTAGAGGCTGTTAAAGGCCTCGGCAACATGCTGACTGGGTGAAATAAAACGGCAGCCCAGCGCCAGCATCTGGCGGAAAAGTTGACGTTTTTCATCGACCAGCGCATGTGCGCGATCGACCTTCACCGGCGGGTAGTTACTCAACGTTGGGCACTTCTGACAGCCGCTTTTCCAGCCTTCGCAGCCGTCAAGAAAGGCACAGCGCCCGGTCACGCTCCAGTGATCGTGCAGCGTCCAGATAAAAGTCGCATCGCTTTTATGCGCCTTCACCCGCTCGCAGAAGTTCACCACATCCGCCAGATTCAGCCAGTAGCTGTGCATGACGTGAAAATGCAGTACCACCGGGCCGTCAGTACGGGTGACCTGGCGATACAGGTTATTGAGGTTGCCAAACACATCGCGGTTAAACAGGCGGAACAGCGCCAGGTTCGCCATTGAGGTTAACCGTCCGGTCTGCTTCACCACCTGCGGATAACGGTCATGGCTGACGCTCTTCTTACCGCCTTTGCCATAGCCGTAGACAAATTTTGACGACAGCCCCTGACGGAGTGCGCGCTGATGCAGATCCAGCGCCACGCCCGCCGCGCCGCCTTCGGCCAGACGGACGTTAAATTGCAGAATATTCATTTGATTACCTTCACTCGCGCTTTTTCGCCCACCACCAGCGCATGGTCCGGAACGTCGTCCAGCACCACGCTGCCCGCGCCAATGGTCACGTGGTTACCGATGGTAATACCGCCGATAATCATCACGTTGGCCCCCAGCTCAACGCCATCACCAATCCTTGGGCACGCCAGACTCTCCGGGCCGCGATTGCCGATAGTGATGCCGTGACGAATCGTGAAATCGTCTCCCGCCACCACGTTTTTATTGATCACCACGGCATAACCGTGGTGGATGGTGAAACGTCGGCCAATGGTCGCCGCCGCCTGGATTTCATAGCCGAAGAAACATTCGGTGATAATGCGGTACAGCACCAGCACCGGCGCCGCCCACAGGTTGTTCAGCACATTTTTCTTGCGCCACACCGAGCAAAAATGAGCCACACGGTAGGCGATCACCATGCAGCAAGGGCGCAGGCTCCAGCTGTTGGCATGTAAATCTTCCAGTAGCATCATTTACTCCGCAGTCCGTCGACCCAGCGTTTGCCGTTGCGCACCGACAGCAGCGTCAGAAACGTCTTCCAGGTCATGCGCTTATTACGAATTTGATAGAGCGTGAACAGCTGATACTTCTTACTCGCCCGATCAAACTTCTCTTTGTGCTTGCGGTAGAAGCTGAAGTAGCCGGAAAACTTTTTGGGTGACGAGGTGATCTGCATTTCACCGTGGTTGATGTGCAGAATCTGCGTAGCGGCTTCAATCTTCCACGGCTCGCCGTAGGCCACCACCATGCGCAGGAAAATATCGTAGTCCTGCGCCGCCTTCAGTTCGGTATCAAACAGGCTTTCTTTAAAACGCCAAGCCCAGCTAAACACCTGATTGCCAATGATGTTGCGCTTATAGAACAACTGACGGGAGAACGGCGATTTCGGGTACAACGGCAGGCTGGCAGGCTGCGAGTACACCTCCCCTTCGCAGACGTAGTCATCGGCGTACAAAAAGGCGTGATCCATCAATTGCTGTTTATGTTCGAGAAACAGCGAAAGGCGGTTGGATGTCCACTCATCGTCATCATCAATACCGGTGATAAACTGCCCTTTGGCCTGCAGAATGGCCTGATTGCGTACCGCGCATGCTCCGGAGTTAAAATCGTTGCGCGTGTACTGTACGCGGCGATCGTTGAGTTCGATGACAAACTGCTGAAGCTGCTCATAGCTGCTGGAGCAGTCATCGACGATAATCATTTCCCAGTGAGGATAGTCCTGACGCAGTACCGATTTGATGGCGCGAATGGCCAGCTGCTGTCGGTTCCAGGTCGGCATATAAATGGAGATCAACGGGTTGTCTGTTGTCATGGTATATCCCCGAATAAGCGTTTGAGCGGTTGTTCCCCTCACCCTAACCCTCTCCCCAGAGGGGAGAGGGGACCGTTCGGTTTTCTCCCTCGCCCCTTTGGGGAGAGGGCCGGGGTGAGGGGGATGTTATTATTTCGAATCCGACTGATACTCGTACTCGTAGTACCCGTAATCCTGGTATCCCGTCGCGCGGCGGAAGATCGAGTTGAGGATAACCCCTTTCACCGCAATGCCATTCTGCTCAAAGCGGCTCAGGCTGGTTTCTACTTCCTTCAGGGTGTTAACCGCATAGCGCGTGACCATCAAGGTGGTGCCCGCGTGGCGACCAACGATAGCGGCATCGGTAACCGCGAGAATCGGCGGCGTATCGATCAGCACCAGGTCATAGTTCGCTGAACCCCACTTCAGCAGCTCGCTAAAGCGCTCGGCCATCAACAGCTCCGACGGATTTGGCGGGATCTGCCCGCGCGGGATCAGGTCAAAGTTGGCAACCGACGTCCGTTTCGCGCTGCTTTCAAACGCCGCTTTCCCCACCAGCACCTCGGACAGGCCGTTATCATTGGTGGTGCCGAGCAGTTCGTGGGAATAGCCTTTACGCATATCGCAGTCGATCATCAGTACGCGCTTATGGGTCTGGCTGATCACCGCCGCCAGGTTGGCGCAGACGAAGGTTTTACCGATAGACGGGCTGACCCCGGTCATCATCAGCACGTTGTTCGGCGCCTGCATCATGGCGAAGTGCAGGCTGGTGCGCAGGCTGCGAATGGCTTCGATCGCCAGGTCGGTCGGGTTACCCACCGCCAGTAGCTGGCTCTGCTTATAGCGCTTCACACCGTTGACGCTCTTCACGCTATCGCGCGATTTTTGCCACTCGGAGAGCGGAATGCTGGCATAAACATTGATGCCATGCTCTTCGAGCACCTGTGGGCTTTCGATACCGCGGTTAAACAGCGAGCGCAGCAGCACGCCGACGATCGACAACATCAGGCCGAGAATAATGCTGCCCAGCACGATCAACGCTTTCTTCGGCTTCACCACCCCCGGCTGAGTAATTGCCGGGTCGACAATCCGCACATCGCCGACGGTGCTCGCCCGGGTGATTTTCAGCTCCTGCTGTTTATTCAGCAGTTGCATATAAACCTGTTGACCAGACTCCACGTCACGGGTCAGGCGTACAATCTCCTGCTGGGTTTTCGGCATCGCCGTCACGCGTTTGCTCAGCTTGGCCTTCTCTTCTTCCAGCGCCCGGCGTTTTTCCAGCAACGTGCGATAGGCCGGGTGGATGCGGGTATACAGCTTGGAGATTTCCGCTTCGCGGAACGTCAGCTCGTTCAGCTGCGCGTCGATGTTCACCATCGAATCGAGCACCGATTTCGCTTCCAGCGGCAGGTCTACGGAGTCTTGCTGCTGACGGTAGGTATTCAGTTTGTTTTCCGCCACGTCCAACTGGCTGCGCACCTGTGGCAGCTGCACTTCGAGGAACTCGAGGCTTTTCGCGGCTTCTTCCGATTTGCGCGCCACGTTCTGCGCCACGTAGTTGTTGGCGATACTGTTGAGGATGTCGCGGATCTGATCTTTGTCTTCACCCACCATCGTGAGCGTCAGCACACCGGACTCTTTACCATCCTCGGTGACGCTCAGGCTATTTTGCAGGTTATTGATCATCCCCAATGTTGAATATTTGGTGACGGTAAAACTCGCGCCATCGTGGGCGGCGATCCCGGTAACCAGCAGCGAAACGCCGCCTTTATTCAGCGTCTCCCCGACCTTCCCTTCTGCGCTAAAACCGTCGTCGTTGCTCAGGCGATAGCGCGTTGGGTTGATAACCTCCAGCGTAAAGGTGCTGTCGGCCATCGAGGCCGGGCGATTAAAGGCGCTGACCTTCACCGTCTCATTCTGGCGGCCCATCAGCCGTTCCCAGCCCGCCCCCAGAATCGGAAAGGTGTTTTTGCTCACGGCAATATCCAGCCCCAGATCCTCAACGGTTTTCCCGAGCACCATACGCGAGGTGATCATCTGGATTTCCGCCTCGGAGGCCGGCGGCTTGCTGGTGAGCGCGTTGCTGATATCCTGCACCAGCGCGCTGCCCTGATTTTGCTCAATGCGCACCAGTGCGTCGGCGCTGTAAATCGGCGTGGCGAACAGCGCGTAGACAATCGCCAGCGCGGCAAACAGGGCGGTAATGCCGATGACCCACCATTTGGCTTCCACCACGGTGCCCACAAGGCGACCAATGTCGATCTCATCGTTGCCCGAGACCGATGGGCTTATCTGTTTTACTTTATCTGTCATGGTTATCCCTGCTGTGCTTTCAGTGCCTGCGCCCACTGGCTGGCAGACCTGTCGAGTAACTGGTACACCGCTTCAAATGCCTCCCGGCTTTTGCGATACGGATCGGGAATCTCGCGTTCGTTATCCCAATGACCAAACAGCATGACCTTGCCGCGCATCTCCGGCGCCATTTCATGCAGGGTGGCGACATGACGTTTTTCCATCGCCAGAATCAGATCGTACTCACGACACATACGGCCAGAGATCTGTCGCGCGCAGTGCCCTTCCAGCGAAATCGCGTGCTCGGCGGCAACGCTCGCGGCGCGTTCATCCGCCGCTTTACCCACTAATGCTCCCAGCCCCGCCGATTCGACGGTCAATGACGGCAGATGGCTGCGTAGCAGCCGTTCCGCCGTGGGGGAACGACAGATGTTCCCCACGCAAACCACAAGAATTTTGCTAAACATGACGGTTACCAGGTATGAATGTCTTTCGCCGAATCGGTCATGTAGCGAACGCCACTGATGGTCGGCAACAGTTGGTTGATCAGACGGTTCCAGCGAGCAACCGGTGCGGTGGTGACGTAAACCACGTCATACGGCTGGAGAATAAAGTTGGTTGCCATGACCAGTGAGGTCGCATCAGACATATCCAACTGATAGATGTTGGCCATCTTGCCGTTGTTGCCCGCTTTGGTTGGACGAATCACGAAGATACCGCTGGCATTGGAGGTCGTCAGGTCGATGCCTTCCGCCTGGCCGAGCGCTTCGGTCAGCGTCATGCCGCTGAAGTCCATTTTGAGCGTGCTCTGTTTTTTCACTTCGCCCATCACGAAGACCTTGAGATCATCGTTACGCGGTACGAAGAGGATATCGCCCGGATAGAGCAAGCGGTTCTGGCTCAGATCGCCGTTTTGCATCAACGCCTGCACTGAAATGCGCTGTTCTTTGCCATCGTGAGTCAGTACCACGTTGCGCCAGTCGGCCAGTTCGCTCAGACCACCCGCCGCGTTGATCGCGTCCAGTACCGTCAGCGGTACGTTGGTGATAGCCTGCTGGCCGGATTTGTTCACCTGCCCGGAGACATACACTTTTTGCGAACGGAAGGCGGCAACGTTCACGTCAACCTGCGGGTCGGTGATGTAGGCGGCGAGACGCTGGGTAATGGTCTGGCGAATTTCCGCCAGCGTGCGCCCTTTCACCTGCACTTTGCCAATATAGGGATAGAAAATGGTGCCGTCCGGCTGGACCCAGTTACCGGTATCGCTGGAGCTACGGTACTGCCCCGCCGGGGTGGTCAACTCCGGGTGATCCCACACCGTGACGTTCAGCACGTCGCCTGAACCGACGCGATACTGGTAATTGCTTAACTCCTGATCCAGCGACATGTTCGGTTGCGCGACGTTGGGACGTGGGCGTAATTGTTCAATCAGTCGCGGGGTCAGCGGATAAACATTCACCATCCGGCCAATGTCATAATCAGCATCCTGCTGCTTAATCACATCTTTTCCATAGGTAGACATATTGCTGCCTGGAAGTATGGTGCAACCACTCATCAAGCTTACCGACACCAATAATGGCATCAATTTTAGTTTGGATTTCATCATTGATTATTTATCACTTTGGCAGAAAATTATCCTGTGCGAATTATATTAATCCGTACGATTTGATTACCTGTAAACTCACCATGCATTTATTTGCCGATGAATATAACTGGCATATATCCTAAAAAAGTTGGGATTCATCCGCAGGCTATTGACAGAATAATTCAGGCTTTACGTCACGCCTTCAGGCATGCTACTGCCCTTGGCTTTCAGCTACCAATTCACCTAAAAATCATGTTGTTATAGGAAACCCACCCATTCATAAAAAGAATAGAGAATATTCCTGGATATATAATTGCAGGGATAACATCCCCTGCATGACTATTTTATGACGCACATAAATGGCTATTCCATTCAGTACCGAGAGAATTGTTGCAGTTAAGCGAATAGCAGGCAAGGTAACTGCCGCTTAAAAAATATTTTTAAGAATAATATTAAGATTAATTAATCGAGTATTTTTAGGAATTTCTTTATATTGACAGATTACAGAGTGAGTTTCTCACCATCAAATATTTCACGGGAATATTATCCCCTATTTTCACAATATCCTTAGATTTTGTCATGATAAATCACAGGCAGACGTTGCATTTTGCCGCGGCTTTATCCATGATCAATTTGTCTTGTAACATAAGGTTTTAACCAACGTATGGAATGGATTGCCGATCCCTCTATTTGGGCGGGACTCGTGACGCTGGTCGTCATTGAGCTGGTTCTCGGAATTGATAATCTGGTGTTTATCGCCATCTTGGCGGAAAAGCTGCCGCCAACCCAGCGCGACCGCGCGCGCGTCACCGGGCTTATTCTGGCCATGCTGATGCGCCTTCTGCTGCTGGCCTCTATTTCGTGGCTGGTCACGCTCACCCAGCCTTTATTCAGCATCCGTGATTTCACCTTCAGCGCCCGCGACCTCATTATGCTGGTCGGCGGCTTCTTCCTGCTCTTTAAAGCCACGGTAGAGCTCAACGAGCGGCTGGAAGGGAAAGACAGCGATAACCCTACCCAGCGGCGCGGCGCGCGCTTCTGGGGCGTAGTGGCGCAGATTGTGGTGCTGGATGCCGTTTTCTCGCTCGACTCGGTGATTACTGCCGTCGGCATGGTCGACCATCTGGCGGTGATGATGGCGGCGGTGATTATTGCCATCAGCCTGATGCTGCTGGCCAGTAAAGCGCTCACCCGCTTTGTGAACAGCCACCCGACCATTGTTATCCTGTGTCTGAGCTTCCTGTTGATGATTGGCTTTAGCCTGGTGGCGGAAGGCTTTGGCCTCGTCATACCTAAAGGTTATCTGTACGCGGCTATCGGTTTCTCAGTGATGATCGAGTTCTTAAACCAGCTGGCCATCTTCAACCGTCGTCGCTTCCTCACCGCTAACCAGTCGCTGCGAAGCCGCACGACGGAGGCGGTTATGCGCCTGCTGAGCGGCAAGAAAGAGGATGCCGAGCTGGATGTCGGTACCGCCTCGCTGCTGGTGGACCAGGACGATCAGCAAATCTTCGACCCGCAGGAACGGCGGATGATTGAGCGTGTGCTCAACCTTAACCAGCGCACGGTCAGCAGTATCATGACTTCACGTCACGATATCGAGCACATCGACCTCAGCGCGCCGGAAAGCGAAATTCGCGCGCTGCTGGAGAAAAACCAGCATACCCGCCTGGTAGTGACCGGCGGCGATGACGAAGAAGATCTGCTCGGCGTGGTGCACGTCATCGATCTGTTGCAGCAGTCGCTACGCGGTGAGCCGCTGGATCTGCGCGTACTGATCCGCCAGCCGCTGGTCTTCCCGGAGGCGCTGCCGCTGCTGTCAGCGCTGGAACAATTCCGTAACGCGCGAACCCACTTTGCCTTCGTGGTGGATGAGTTTGGTTCGGTCGAGGGGATTGTGACGTTAAGCGACGTGACCGAGACCATTGCCGGTAACCTGCCAAACGAGGCTGAAGGGATTGATGCGCGCCACGACATCCAGAAAAATGCCGACGGCAGCTGGACGGCAAATGGCCACATGCCGCTGGAAGATCTGGTGCAGTACGTTCCGCTGCCGCTGGATGAAAAGCGCGAGTACCACACCATTGCCGGGCTGCTCATGGAACACCTGCAGCGCATTCCCACAGCCGGTGAAGAGGTGCAGATTGGCCCGTGGACGCTGAAAACCTTACAGGTCGAGAGCCACAGGGTACAGAAAGTGCAGATTATCCCGCCGCCGCAGGAAGAGTGGGATTACGAAGTGTAATATTTTCCCGGCGGCGCCATGCCGCCGGGCTTAGGGATGTTACTGCTTATCGAGGAGCTGCTTCACGTCTTTACCGGACTGGGTATTCTTATTGCGTTCCGCCCAGTCATTTAACCGACGCTTCGCCTCGTTCTGTAGCTGACGGCGCAGTATCTGGTCTACCTGCAAACTGTAGTTCAGGGCTTCCCATTTGCCGTAAACGCGCAGCGGAATAGCCGTAGACTTCAGAATATCCACCAGCTTGCCCTGCCCCTGCCAACCATCAGTAACCTGAATACCGAACTGCAGATCGCCTTCCTCTTTCATCAGATCGAGAGTGCCTTTGCCGGTCATCTGCATCAGCGAGGATTTCCCTTTCATGTTACTGAGCGCCAGAATGCCGCTATCGAGGTCAACATCGGTCGTCAGTTCATCCAGCCGCGTGGCGCTGTCATAGTTCTCCTGCGCCTGCACGTCTGTACTACGCTCAACCGCCTGCTGAACCAACTGCTGGAAGTTCAGCCCTTCGGTACGGGTGTCTCTTAGTTCAAGATTCGCCTGCCCCTGCCAGTCGCGGCGGAAGTGGTTGGCATCAATCACCGAACCCGAAAAATCACCGGCCAGCGACAGTTTGCCCGTCATGTTGATGGGGTAGTTGAAGGCCTTCAACAGGCTGCCAATCTCGATGTTGTCGAGCTTAGGCTGAAATTCGGCCTGCGGAGTCCCACTGCGCGCATCCAGCGTGCCCGGCAGTGACAGTTGACCACCGGCTAATGAACCTTCCAGTTGAGAGATATGCAGCAGCCCACGCTGGTTATCGACCTGCAGGGTCACATGGGTAAACGGCAGCCCGCGCCAGACGATCTGGTTCGCGGTCATCGCAAGCGAACCATCGAAGCTTTTCAGGCCGCTATAAGGCGGTAAATTAACGCCGTTGGCTATCACCGGACGCGGTTTGTTCGGCGCCGACTGTGCCTGCTGCGCGCCACCGCCGAGGAGGATATCCGAGCGCACCAGCAAGTTATCGAGGTTGAGCTTGTCGGACTGAAGGTTCAGCGACCACACCGGCTTATCGCCCAGCACCACGCTGCCTTTACCGGTCAGCGTACTGTCGTTGGCCATCAGATTGAGCGCGTTAAAGCTGAGCGTCTTCGCGTCCTCCTGCCAGCTAACGTTCACGCTACCGTTACCGTTAATGCCCTGAGCCGGAAGATCGGCGCCCTGAAGCTGCCAGCTGATTTGCGACAGCTGCGCATCCAGACTCTGCGGGTAGTTGCCCGCCTGAACGGCGGCGGAGAAACGAAGGGATAAGTCGCGCTGATCGCGGTTCATGCGGCCTGAGAAATCGACGGTGGCCTGATGCCCGGCATCCTGCTGCATCTGCAGATGAATATCGCGGACCGTCATCTGCTCATCACTTTCATGCTGGAATACCAGCACGCTGTCAATGACCTGCAGCCCGGCAATATCGAATGACCAGCCGCGATCGCCAGACTCCTGAGGCAGCGAGGTTCCTTTTGGCGCCACCGGCGCTCGCTGGTCGCGAATCGCCTCGGTTTCCGGCGTCAATTGTACCACCGCGCCTTTGAGCATCACCTGCTCAACCTGCAGCTGATGTGACAGCAGCGGCAGCAGCGCCACGTCGAGACGCATATTGTCTGCCCGCACCAGCGGCGCGCTGGCGCCGGGCGCGGTTAAGGTCATACGTCCGGACAAAATGCTTAGCCGCGGCCAGACGTGCCAGCGCAGGGAACCGTCCAGCTCCAGCTGATATCCGCTGCGCTCAGCCACCTGCTTGATCATATAGCTGCGGAAATCGTTAGGATTGACCAGCAGCACCAACGATGACAGGCCGGCAACCAGTACCACCAGCAGAATCATCAGTGTCGTCAATATTCTTCTCATGGCACCCTCATCCGCTTTGCGATGGGTCAGTCTTTATCAATACGACTGGCAACCGCGCCCTGCTGATCGCGGTATTTGGCATCTTCACGACGGTTGTATGGACGCGCCGCCGGGCCCGACAGAGGTTCGAAGCTCAGTGCACCGATCAGCATCCCCGGACGCAGCGCCAGCGGCAGCTTACCGGAGTTGTAGAATTCCAACACGATGCAACCCGACCAACCCGGATCGATACGGTGCGCGGTGACGTGCACCATCAGGCCCAGACGCGCCAGCGAGGAACGACCGTCCAACCAGCCGACCAGATCCGCGGGCAGCGTGACCGATTCCAGCGTCACCGCCAGCGCCAGTTCGCCCGGATGCAGATAGAAGGCGTCGCCTTCCGCGAGCACAATCTCTTCGCTCATCACACGATTCAGCGCCGCGCTGACTTCCGCTTTCGGCCCGCTTAAATCAATGTAGGCGGCAGTGTGGCCGCTGAAGGTGCGAAACTTGTTGCCTAAACGCACGTCAACGGTGGCACCATTGATACGCTCAATCGGCGGACGCGGGTTAATCGACAGTCGCCCTTCGTCCAGCCAGGCTTCTATATCACGGTCACACAGACGCATATCACTCTCCTTTTGTACGACGGCCCTCTTCCGTCACGGTTGAGGGCGTTTATTGCACGTTACACAATTCGTGTGAGTTATTCAAAAAACTGGCTAATTTTCGCTTTCAGAATATCGATAGCGATGCGGTTTTTGCCGCCACGCGGTACGATGATGTCGGCGTACTGCTTGGACGGCTCGATAAACTGCAGGAACATCGGACGCACCGTTTTCTGGTATTGAGCCATCACGGAGTCCATGGAGCGACCACGTTCGTTAACGTCACGCTTAATGCGGCGCATCAGGCAGATGTCCAGCGGCGTATCGACAAAGATAGAGAAGTTCATCTCTTCGCGCAGACGCGCGTCGGTCAGCAGCAGGATCCCTTCAAGGATGATCACTTTCTTCGGTTCAATATGAATCGTTTCCTGCATGCGGGTGTGTTCGACATAGCTATAAACCGGCAGTTCAATTGGGTTGCCGCGCTTCAGCGTTTGCAGATGCTGGAACAGCAGGCTGTGGTCCATCGCGTTCGGGTGGTCATAGTTAGTTTTAACCCGATCTTCCATCGACAGATGACTTTGGTCTTTGTAATAGCTATCTTCAGGAATGACACCGATGTGCTCATCGCCCACCTGTTCGCGCAGTTCGCGATACAGCGTACTAGCAATAAGACTTTTACCTGAAGCCGATGCGCCGGCGATGCCTACAATGACGCACTGATGAGACTTATCAGTCATAAATTTTGCGACCCGATTAACCTGGATGTTAGGAAGGACGGCACGAATAGACAATATTATTCAAGAGGAAACGTTCCGAATAGTCACGTGTATCAGCGCCAAACGCGGCAATTATAGGGATTTCAGGGCAACGATACTAGTCGAATACAACGATCGGCGATGACAAAAGGAGAAACGCCCGTACGTCGGATTCTACTGACGTCATACATTAACGAATATGATATTACAGGTGACACAAACTGATGATTATTGTCAATTAGCGTCACATATCTGATAAATTCCGCTAATGTTGTTGCATAATCACGGCTTAATTCAGCATGGCCGGAGCAGCGTCGCCTCCGGAAAAACAGTGGTAATGAAGAACAATATCAGCGTTAACCCTCTCCGCCCCTCGTCACAACAGCACTCACTGCAAATACTGTTTGGTTTGTGGGCAGCGACATTTTTGTTCACCCTCTTTTCATTATCACTCATGCACACTCACAATGTGCTATCGCCGGTCTGGTTTCCGACGGCCATCATGACCGTCGCCTTCTACCGTGTTAAGCGTTCGCTATGGCCCTGCATGAGCGTTGCTGGCGTATTGGGGATTGTCCTCGCCACCGAGCTTTACGCTCCCGAGCAGAATGGACTGTTACACCCGTTGACCAATCTTATGGAAGCGCTGGTTGGCGCGTTACTGCTGCGCCGATGGCTGAACCTCGACAACCCGCTAAGAAACTTACGCCACTGGACTCAAATGGCGATCGCCACCGCGCTGATCCCGCCATTGTTGAGCGGTATTGTAGTGGCCAGTTTGACGCCCGGAGGCAATGCTTTCCAGACCTTACTGGTCTGGATGCTTTCGGATGCCTCAGGCGCCCTGGCGTTAGTTCCGCTGGGAATGCTCATCCGGGCAGACTATTTTCAGCGTTATCGTAACCGCACGCTGCTGATCTCGACGATTCTGACCGCAGCCATCACCCTCGCGCTCAGCGTAATCGCCATGTTGTACATGCCCTGGCCGTTTACCTTCATAATGGTACTCATGATGTGGAGCGCGGTACGTCTGCCGCGTATTGAAGCCTTCCTGATCTTTTTACTCATCATTATGATGGTTCTGACCCTCTCCGCGCAGCATCCGCTGGTGCAGGAGAACATCGAAAACACCCTTAACAACTACCGGCTGAGCAATATGCTGGGGCTGCCATTCCTGATGGTGCAATTGCCCACAGGGGTAATGAGCATCGCGATGTATGCCGTATACAGTGAACGGCGTCGCATTGCGGAAAGTGAAACCCGCTTTCGTAACGCCATGGAATACTCGGCCGTCGGCATGGCGATAGTCGATGCCTATGGGCAGTGGCTGCAGGTCAATAAAGCGCTGAGCAAGTTTCTTGGATATCCCCCTGACGAACTGCATCAAATGACCTTCCAGCAGGTCACTTGGCCGGAAGATTTAGCACAAGACCTTGAACAGCTGGACCGTCTGACGCGTGGCGAAATTGAGAGCTACTCGCTTGAAAAGCGCTACCGTACCCGCCAGGGCGAGGCGGTCTGGGCGCTGCTGGCCGTCTCGCTGGTACGCAACGCTGATGGAACGCCGCTCTATTTCATCCAACAGATTGAAGATATTAACGATCTGAAAAAGAGCCGCGAAGCCAACAAACGGCTGATGGCGGAGATAACCGAAACCAACGAAGCGTTGTTCCAGGAAAAAGAACGCCTGCACATCACTCTCGACTCCATTCATGAAGCGGTGATCAGCGCAGACAGCCAGCAAAACATTATCTTTATGAACCCGGTTGCCGAGAAAATCAGCGGCTGGAAGCAGGCTGAGGCGCAAGGGAAATCATTGCACGAGGTGCTGTATATTACGCAGGGAGACCAGGGCCCGCGGCTGGAGAATTTGTACAGCGATGAAAACCTGGATAGCGATATTGAGTTGAACAAAGTCCTGCATAGCCGCTACGGCGGCAGTTTTGATATTCACCACAGCATGACCCCGCTCAGTACCTAGGAAGGCGAGCATATCGGTTTTGTGCTGGTCATTCAGGACGTCACGGAATCGCGCCGCCTGCTGCGCCAGCTCAGCTACAGCGCCAGCCACGACGCGCTCACCGGGTTGCCCAATCGTTCCAGCTTTGAAAGCCAGCTGAAAGGCCTGCTGAAATCGTTGCCCGGAGGACATCAGTCGCATGCGCTGGTGATGCTCGACCTCGATTTCTTCAAAGCCGTCAACGACAGCGCCGGGCACGCTGCCGGTGACGCGCTACTGCGTGAAATTGCCGGGCTAATGCGCTCGCTGCTGCGACCGGGCGATATTCTGGCGCGACTTGGCGGTGATGAATTTGGTTTTATTCTGCGTCACTGCTCTACCGAGCAGGCGCTGAGCGCCAGCGAGCGCATTGTCGATGCCATCAAACATTACGAATTTTTCTGGGCAGGACGGTTGCACCGTATTGGCGCCAGCGCGGGGCTGACGTTGATTCACAACCATAACGCCCAACTGGCGGAGGTGCTGGTTCAGGCCGATGCCGCCTGCTACACCTCAAAAAATAACGGTCGCGGTATCGTGACGGTTTATACCCCGGTACATTCTTCCGGCGACCAGTCGTCGGCGTGCCAGATATGCAATAACGCGTAAGATCGCCAGGGCTGCCAACGTTCGGCATAACGGCGAATCTGCGCGGGCGTCATACCCGGGAAGCGCTGCTTAATCAGGTAGTCGTCCGGCAAAAAGATATCTTTCGCCTGCCAGGCGCGCAGGGCAAAGTAGTTTGCCGTCCAACGGCCAATGCCGGGATATTGTTGTAGCGCCTTTAGCGCCTGATCCACATCGTCTGGCTGCGTTTGCGGCAGTTCTCCGCTATGCGCACGCTGGGCAAAATGTATTAACGCTTCCGCCCGTTTGAGCGGCATGCCCAATGCTTTCAACGCCGCCGGGTCCGCCGCCGCCAGCCGCTCTGGCGTTGGGAACAACGAGAAAGAGGCGTCCTGTGCGAGCGGCTCGCCATACAGCGCCACCACTTTACCGGTCAGCTTCGCGGCCATCGTCACGCTCACCAGTTGCCCGAGAATCGCCCGCACGCCCTGTTCAAAGGCGTCCAGCGCGCCAGGCAGTCGTAACCCCGGCTTTGCCGCCGCCAGCGTTCCGAGCGCGCGCGATATTTGTTGTGGATCGCAGTGCAGATCCAGCAATTTCGCCACCCGCATCAACGCTTCGTCAGCGACTGGCAGCAACCCGGCGGAAAGCGTGACCCGCAGCACCTGGCGCGCGGGATCCGGCGTCATGGTGATAAGCCCATGGTGTGGCCCGAGCCCCCAACTGCGGGTATAGCTTTGATCATGGAAACATTCGATACCTGCGACCGCACGCGCCTGTAAAAAACCGAACATCCAGCGCCAGTCATATGGCGGCAGCCAGGGCAGTTCAAACATCCTTTATCCTTCTCGTCAGACAGCAAAGATTTCGTTACAGCATAGCGGTTAATCAATGGGAAAACCTTGCTTTCATATTCCTGTTGCCGCCATCACCACATTCCGCTAAAGTCGCCCCCCTTTCTTCACTGGCATGGGGATGATTGACGTGTTTATTGGTTTTGACTACGGGACGGCGAACTGCTCTGTCGCCGTGATGCAGGATGGCGCACCGCGCATGCTGATGATGGAAAACGGCAGTTCCCTACTGCCGTCCATGCTGTCGGCCCCGACCCGCGAAGCGGTCAGCGAGTGGCTGTACCGCCACCATCAGGTACCGGCAACGGGTGATGAAACTCAGGCGCTGTTGCGTCGGGCGATGAACTACAACCGCGACGAAGATATCGAGGTACTGGGCAATAGCGTGCAGTTCGGCCTCGCGTCGCTCAAGCAGTACATCGACGATCCGGAAGAGGTGTACTTTGTTAAGTCGCCTAAATCCTTCCTCGGCGCTAGCGGGCTGAAGCCGCAGCAGGTCGCCGTCTTCGAAGATCTGGTCTGTTCGATGATGCTGCATATTCGCCAGCAGGCGCAGTCACAGCTTCAGGAAACCATCGAGCAGGCGGTAATTGGTCGCCCGATTAACTTCCAGGGTCTGGGTAGCGATGAAGCCAACACGCAGGCGGTAGGTATTCTGCAACGCGCGGCGCAGCGTGCCGGCTTCCGCGACGTGGTTTTCCAGTACGAACCGGTCGCCGCCGGTCTGGATTTCGAAGCCAGCCTCAGCGAAGAAAAACGCGTGCTGGTGGTCGACATCGGTGGCGGCACCACCGACTGCTCGGTGCTGCTGATGGGGCCGCAGTGGCGGACCCGTCATGACCGCGAACAGAGCCTGCTCGGCCACAGCGGCTGTCGCGTGGGTGGTAACGATCTGGACATCGCGCTGGCGTTTAAAAGCCTGATGCCGCTGCTCGGCATGGGCGGCGAAACCGAAAAAGGCATCGCCCTGCCCATTCTGCCGTGGTGGAACGCGGTGGCGATCAACGATGTTCCGGCGCAGACCGACTTCTACAGCTCAGCCAATGGCCGCCTGCTGCGTGATCTGGCGCGCGATGCCCGCGATGCGGAAAAGGTCTCCCTGCTCTACAAGGTATGGCAGCAGCGTTTAAGCTATCGTCTGGTGCGCAGCGCGGAAGAGAGCAAAATCGCCTTGTCCGAAAGCGCACAAATCGATACCCACCTGCCGTTTATCAGCGACACGCTGGCCACCGCCATCAGCCAGGACGGGCTGGAAGCGGCGCTGAACCAGCCGCTGACTCGCATTCTTGAACAGGTGCAGTTGGCGCTGGAAAACAGCAGTGAAAAGCCGGACGTTATCTATTTAACCGGCGGCAGCGCGCGCTCGCCGCTGATTAAAAAAGCGCTGGCCGAACAGCTGCCTGGCATTCCCGTTGCCGGTGGCGACGATTTTGGCTCGGTCACCGCCGGTCTGGCCCGCTGGGCGCAGGTGGTTTTCGCCTGATCTATCGCCATTGACTTCGCTGTTTTTTCGACCTATTGTAAAGGAATGAGGGTAAGGGAGGATTGCTCCTCCCCCTGGTATCTTAGTAAGCCGGTAAGCTAATGACTAAGAGTATTACCAGTATGATGACTAGCCTCATCATAACCCTTTCCTTATAAAAGGCCCCTTCGTCAGGAGGGGCTTTCCTGTTTTAGCGCCCTGCTAAACGCCGCTGACGGTAGCACACGCGGCGATTGCGCGGTTTTTCATCGCCGCGGATTGCGAGGAGCCTCGTAAAGCTGACGCGATTCAGACGATTCCTTCCGTGTTTCATATTTCCTCCATTTTTCCCGAGCGTTCCGTTACTAAACTAGTATCATTTCGTGAAATGATTCAGGACGAGACACCTATAACGATGAAAGGCAGTCATAAGATTCGCTGGCGGGTAGCGCTGGCCGTGCTGGTGGTGGTCGCGGGGGCGGCTGGCATCTGGCACTTTAGCAGCAATTCTGACACCTCGGGTTCCACCGCAGCCAAACCGGTGGGAGCGCCGTCAGCTGGCGGCGGGCGACACGGTGGACGCTTTGGCGGCGCGCTGGCGCCGGTCCAGGCCGCTACCGCCACCAGTGAAGCGGTACCGCGCTACCTCAGCGGGCTGGGCACCATTACCGCTGCCAATACCGTTACCGTGCGCAGCCGCGTCGACGGCCAACTGATGGCCATTCACTTCCAGGAAGGCCAGCAGGTCAAAGCCGGCGATCTGCTGGCGGAAATTGACCCCAGCCAGTTTAAAGTGGCGCTGGCTCAGGCGCAGGGGCAGTTGGCTAAAGATAAAGCCACGCTCGCTAATGCACGTCGTGATTTAGCCCGCTATCAGCAACTGGTCAAAACCAATCTTGTCTCTCGCCAGGAGCTGGATACCCAGCAATCGCTGGTGAGCGAAACCGAAGGCACAATTAAAGCCGACCAGGCCGCCGTCGCCAGCGCCCAGCTGCAGCTCGACTGGAGCCGCATCACCGCACCGATTGACGGTCGCGTGGGCTTAAAACAGGTGGATATCGGCAACCAGATTTCCAGCGGTGATACCACCGGTATCGTCGTGCTGACCCAGACGCATCCTATCGATTTAGTCTTTACCCTGCCGGAAAGCGATATCGCTACTGTAGTGCAGGCGCAAAAAGCCGGAAAACCGCTGGTGGTAGAAGCCTGGGATCGCACCAATTCGAAGAAATTAAGTGAAGGCACGCTGTTAAGCCTCGATAACCAAATCGATGCCACAACCGGTACGATTAAAGTGAAAGCACGCTTTAATAATCAGGATGATGCGCTGTTTCCCAATCAGTTTGTTAACGCGCGCATGTTAGTCGACACCGAACAAAACGCCGTAGTGATCCCAACAGCCGCCCTGCAAATGGGCAATGAAGGCCATTTTGTCTGGGTGCTGAATAGCGAAAACAAGGTCAGCAAACATCTGGTGACGCCGGGCATTCAGGACAGTCAGAAAGTGGTGATCCGTGCAGGTATTTCTGCGGGCGATCGCGTGGTGACAGACGGCATTGATCGCCTGACCGAAGGGGCGAAAGTGGAAGTGGTGGAAGCCCAGAGCGCCACCACTCCGGAAGAGAAAGCCACCAGCCGCGAATACGCGAAAAAAGGAGCACGCTCCTGATGCAGGTGTTACCCCCGAGCAGCACAGGCGGCCCGTCGCGCCTGTTTATTATGCGTCCTGTCGCCACCACGCTGCTGATGGTGGCGATCTTACTCGCCGGGATTATCGGTTATCGCGCCCTGCCCGTTTCGGCGCTGCCGGAAGTGGACTATCCGACCATTCAGGTGGTCACGCTCTACCCAGGTGCCAGCCCGGATGTCATGACCTCTGCCGTTACCGCGCCGCTCGAACGCCAGTTCGGGCAGATGTCTGGCCTGAAACAGATGTCGTCGCAAAGTTCCGGCGGTGCGTCAGTTATCACTTTGCAGTTCCAGCTAACATTACCGCTCGATGTCGCCGAGCAGGAAGTGCAGGCCGCGATTAACGCTGCGACCAACTTGTTGCCGAGCGATCTGCCTAACCCGCCGGTTTACAGCAAAGTGAACCCGGCAGATCCGCCGATCATGACGCTCGCCGTCACCTCAACCGCCATGCCGATGACGCAAGTGGAAGATATGGTGGAAACCCGCGTCGCGCAGAAAATCTCGCAGATTTCCGGCGTCGGCCTGGTGACGCTTTCCGGCGGTCAGCGTCCGGCTGTTCGCGTCAAACTTAACGTTCAGGCGATTGCCGCCCTCGGCCTGACCAGCGAAACCGTGCGCACCGCCATTACCGGCGCTAACGTTAACTCGGCAAAAGGTAGCCTCGACGGCCCTTCCCGTGCGGTCACGCTTTCCGCGAACGACCAGATGCAATCCGCCGAAGAGTATCGCCAGCTAATCATCGCCTACCAGAACGGCGCGCCGATTCGTCTGGGCGATGTCGCAACCGTAGAGCAAGGTGCAGAAAACAGCTGGCTTGGCGCATGGGCGAACAAAGAACAGGCCATTGTGATGAATGTTCAGCGCCAGCCCGGTGCTAACATTATCTCCACCGCCGACAGCATTCGGCAGATGCTGCCACAGCTCACTGAGAGTCTGCCGAAATCGGTGAAGGTGACAGTGCTTTCCGATCGCACCACCAATATCCGCGCATCCGTCGATGATACTCAGTTTGAATTGATGATGGCTATCGCGCTGGTAGTCATGATTATCTACCTGTTTTTGCGCAATATTCCGGCGACCATCATTCCCGGTGTTGCTGTACCGCTGTCGTTAATCGGCACTTTCGCGGTTATGGTGTTTCTCGATTTTTCAATCAATAACCTGACACTGATGGCGTTAACTATCGCCACCGGATTCGTGGTCGATGACGCCATCGTGGTGATCGAAAACATTTCCCGCTATATCGAAAAAGGCGAAAAACCGTTGGCGGCGGCGCTCAAGGGCGCAGGTGAAATCGGCTTTACCATTATCTCGCTGACCTTCTCACTGATTGCGGTGTTGATCCCACTGCTGTTTATGGGCGATATCGTCGGGCGACTGTTCCGCGAATTTGCTATTACCCTGGCGGTAGCGATTTTGATCTCAGCGGTGGTGTCGCTGACCCTGACACCGATGATGTGCGCGCGGATGCTCAGCCAGGAGTCGCTGCGTAAACAGAACCGCTTCTCCCGTGCCTCGGAGAAAATGTTCGACAGGATAATCGCCGCCTATGGACGTGGACTGGCGAAAGTGCTGAATCATCCGTGGCTGACCTTAAGCGTGGCACTCAGCACGCTGCTGCTTAGCGTGCTGCTGTGGGTGTTCATTCCGAAAGGTTTCTTCCCGGTACAGGACAACGGCATTATTCAGGGCACTTTGCAGGCACCGCAATCCAGCTCCTTTGCCAATATGGCCCAGCGACAACGCCAGGTCGCGGACGTGATTTTGCAGGATCCGGCAGTGCAAAGCCTGACCTCATTTGTTGGCGTTGATGGCACTAACCCGTCGCTGAACAGTGCACGTTTACAAATCAACCTCAAACCGTTGGATGAACGTGATGACCGAGTGCAAAAAGTCATCGCCCGTCTGCAAACGG
Organism: Escherichia sp. Lx600-2; assembly: GCF_036662595.1. Classification (NCBI taxonomy): domain Bacteria; kingdom Pseudomonadati; phylum Pseudomonadota; class Gammaproteobacteria; order Enterobacterales; family Enterobacteriaceae; genus Escherichia; species Escherichia sp. Lx600-2. Next base: position 40,497 of record NZ_JAYQWM010000029.1, read on the forward strand.
CGGTAGATAAAGTGCCGGGCGTCGATCTCTTCCTGCAACCAACGCAGGATCTGACTATTGATACTCAGGTCAGCCGCACCCAGTACCAGTTTACCTTGCAGGCCACGTCACTGGATGCGCTCAGTACCTGGGTGCCACAGTTGATGGAAAAACTCCAGCAACTGCCACAGCTTTCTGATGTCTCCAGCGACTGGCAGGACAAAGGGCTGGTGGCGTATGTCAATGTTGATCGCGACAGCGTCAGCCGTCTGGGGATCAGCATGGCGGATGTCGATAACGCCCTGTACAACGCGTTTGGTCAGCGACTGATTTCCACTATTTATACTCAGGCTAACCAGTATCGCGTGGTGCTGGAACACAACACCGAAAATACTCCTGGCCTCGCGGCGCTGGATACCATTCGCCTGACCAGCAGCGACGGTGGCGTGGTGCCGCTAAGCTCAATTGCCAAAATTGAGCAGCGTTTTGCGCCGCTTTCCATCAACCATCTGGATCAGTTCCCGGTAACGACCATCTCCTTTAACGTGCCGGATAACTATTCGCTGGGCGATGCGGTGCAGGCGATTATGGACACCGAGAAGACGCTGAATCTGCCGGTGGATATCACCACGCAGTTCCAGGGCAGCACCCTCGCCTTCCAGTCGGCGCTGGGCAGCACTGTCTGGCTGATTGTCGCGGCGGTGGTGGCGATGTATATCGTGCTCGGCATTCTGTACGAGAGCTTTATTCACCCGATCACCATTCTCTCGACGCTACCCACCGCAGGGGTTGGCGCACTGCTGGCGTTGCTGATTTCTGGTAGCGAACTGGATGTGATTGCGATTATCGGCATTATTTTGCTGATCGGTATCGTGAAGAAGAACGCCATCATGATGATCGACTTCGCGCTGGCTGCCGAGCGCGAGCAAGGCATGTCGCCGCGCGAGGCAATCTATCAGGCTTGTCTGTTACGTTTTCGTCCGATCCTGATGACCACTCTGGCGGCTCTGCTTGGCGCGCTGCCGCTGATGTTGAGTACCGGGGTCGGCGCGGAACTGCGTCGTCCATTAGGTATTGGCATGGTCGGCGGTCTGATAGTCAGCCAGGTGCTGACACTGTTCACCACGCCGGTAATTTATTTGCTGTTCGACCGCCTGGCATTGTGGACCAAAAGCCGCTTTGCTCGTCATGAAGAGGAGGCGTAAGTGAAGTTTTTTGCCCTCTTCATTTACCGCCCGGTGGCGACGATTTTACTGTCGGTCGCCATTACCCTGTGCGGCATACTGGGTTTCCGTATGCTGCCAGTGGCCCCGCTGCCGCAGGTCGATTTTCCGGTGATTATGGTCAGCGCCTCGCTGCCCGGTGCGTCGCCGGAGACAATGGCATCTTCCGTTGCCACACCGCTGGAGCGCTCACTTGGGCGCATTGCCGGAGTCAGTGAAATGACCTCCAGCAGTTCGCTCGGCAGCACACGCATTATTTTGCAGTTTGATTTTGACCGGGATATCAACGGCGCAGCGCGCGATGTGCAGGCGGCGATCAACGCCGCGCAAAGTTTGCTGCCCAGCGGGATGCCCAGCCGTCCGACCTATCGCAAAGCGAACCCGTCGGATGCGCCAATTATGATCCTCACGCTGACATCCGATACTTATTCGCAGGGTGAACTGTACGATTTCGCCTCGACGCAGCTAGCTCCGACGATTTCGCAAATCGACGGTGTTGGTGATGTCGATGTCGGCGGCAGCTCACTGCCCGCCGTACGCGTCGGGCTGAATCCGCAGGCGCTGTTTAATCAGGGCGTGTCGCTGGACGACGTACGCACCGCCATCAGCAATGCCAACGTGCGTAAACCGCAGGGCGCGCTGGAAGATGGCACTCACCGCTGGCAGATCCAGACCAATGATGAGCTAAAAACCGCCGCTGAATATCAGCCGTTGATTATTCACTACAACAACGGCGGCGCGGTTCGTCTGGGCGATGTGGCGACGGTGACCGACTCAGTGCAGGATGTGCGCAACGCCGGGATGACCAACGCCAAACCGGCTATTTTACTGATGATCCGCAAACTGCCGGAAGCCAATATTATCCAGACGGTTGACAGCATCCGGGCAAAATTACCGGAGTTGCAGGAAACCATTCCGGCGGCGATTGATCTGCAAATTGCCCAGGATCGCTCCCCCACCATTCGCGCCTCGCTGGAAGAAGTCGAGCAAACGCTGATTATCTCGGTGGCGCTGGTGATTCTGGTGGTGTTTTTATTCCTGCGCTCGGGTCGCGCCACTATTATTCCCGCCGTTTCGGTGCCGGTTTCGCTGATTGGTACGTTTGCGGCGATGTACCTGTGCGGATTCAGTCTCAATAACCTTTCGTTAATGGCGCTCACCATCGCTACTGGTTTCGTGGTGGATGACGCCATCGTGGTGCTGGAAAACATTGCACGTCATCTGGAAGCGGGAATGAAACCGTTGCAAGCCGCACTGCAAGGTACTCGCGAAGTCGGTTTTACGGTGCTGTCGATGAGTCTGTCACTGGTGGCGGTGTTCCTGCCGCTGCTGTTGATGGGCGGATTGCCGGGCCGACTGTTACGCGAGTTTGCCGTGACGCTTTCTGTCGCCATTGGTATTTCGTTGCTGGTTTCTCTGACATTAACGCCAATGATGTGTGGCTGGATGCTGAAAGCCAGCAAGCCGCGCGAGCAAAAGCGACTGCGTGGTTTTGGTCGCATGTTGGTAGCCCTGCAACAAGGCTACGGCAAGTCACTGAAATGGGTGCTCAATCATACCCGTCTGGTGGGCGTGGTGCTGCTTGGCACCATTGCGCTGAATATCTGGCTGTATATCTCGATCCCGAAAACCTTCTTCCCGGAGCAGGACACTGGCGTGTTGATGGGCGGGATTCAGGCGGATCAGAGTATTTCGTTTCAGGCGATGCGCGGTAAATTGCAGGATTTCATGAAAATTATCCGTGACGATCCGGCAGTGGATAATGTCACCGGCTTTACAGGCGGTTCGCGAGTGAACAGCGGGATGATGTTTATCACCCTCAAGCCACGCGACGAACGCAGCGAAACGGCGCAGCAAATTATCGACCGTCTGCGCGTAAAACTGGCGAAAGAACCGGGGGCGAATCTGTTCCTGATGGCGGTACAGGATATTCGCGTTGGTGGGCGTCAGTCGAACGCCAGCTACCAGTACACGTTGTTATCCGACGACCTGGCGGCACTGCGCGAATGGGAGCCGAAAATCCGCAAAAAACTGGCGACGTTGCCGGAACTGGCGGACGTGAACTCCGATCAGCAGGATAACGGCGCGGAGATGAATCTGGTTTACGACCGCGACACCATGGCACGGCTGGGAATCGACGTACAAGCCGCCAACAGTCTGTTAAATAACGCCTTCGGTCAGCGGCAAATCTCGACCATTTACCAGCCGATGAACCAGTATAAAGTGGTGATGGAAGTGGATCCGCGCTATACCCAGGACATCAGTGCGCTGGAAAAAATGTTCGTTATCAATAACGAAGGCAAAGCGATCCCGCTGTCGTATTTCGCTAAATGGCAACCGGCGAATGCCCCACTATCGGTGAATCATCAGGGATTATCGGCGGCCTCGACCATTTCGTTTAACCTGCCGACCGGAAAATCGCTCTCGGACGCCAGTGCGGCGATCGATCGCGCAATGACCCAGCTTGGGGTGCCTTCGACGGTGCGCGGCAGTTTTGCCGGCACGGCGCAGGTGTTCCAGGAGACGATGAACTCGCAGGTGATCCTGATTATCGCCGCCATCGCCACGGTGTATATCGTGCTGGGTATCCTTTACGAGAGTTACGTACATCCGCTGACGATTCTCTCCACCCTGCCCTCGGCGGGCGTTGGAGCGCTGTTGGCGCTGGAGCTGTTCAATGCCCCGTTCAGCCTAATCGCCCTGATAGGGATCATGCTATTAATCGGCATCGTGAAGAAAAACGCCATTATGATGGTCGATTTTGCGCTTGAAGCCCAACGGCACGGTAACCTGACGCCGCAGGAAGCTATTTTCCAGGCCTGTCTGCTGCGTTTTCGCCCGATTATGATGACCACCCTGGCGGCGCTGTTTGGCGCGCTGCCGCTGGTATTGTCGGGCGGTGACGGCTCGGAGCTGCGGCAACCCCTGGGGATCACCATTGTCGGCGGTCTGGTGATGAGCCAGCTCCTGACGCTGTATACCACGCCGGTGATGTATCTCTTTTTCGACCGTCTGCGGCTGCGTTTTTCGCGTAAACCTAAACAAACGGTAACCGAGTAAATGACAGATCTTCCCGACAGCACCCGCTGGCAATTATGGATTGTGGCTTTCGGCTTCTTTATGCAGTCGCTGGACACCACCATCGTAAACACCGCCCTTCCCTCAATGGCGCAAAGCCTCGGGGAAAGTCCGTTGCATATGCACATGGTCATTGTCTCTTATGTGCTGACCGTGGCGGTGATGCTGCCCGCCAGCGGCTGGCTGGCGGACAAAGTCGGCGTGCGCAATATTTTCTTTACCGCCATCGTGCTGTTTACTCTCGGTTCACTGTTTTGCGCGCTTTCCGGCACGCTGAACGAACTGTTGCTGGCACGCGCGTTACAGGACGTTGGCGGCGCGATGATGGTGCCGGTCGGCAGGTTGACGGTGATGAAAATCGTACCGCGCGAGCAATATATGGCGGCGATGACCTTTGTCACGTTACCCGGTCAGGTCGGTCCGCTGCTCGGTCCGGCGCTCGGCGGTCTGCTGGTAGAATACGCGTCGTGGCACTGGATCTTTTTGATCAACATTCCGGTGGGGATTATCGGTGCGATCGCCACACTGATGTTAATGCCGAACTACACCATGCAGACGCGGCGCTTTGATCTCTCCGGATTTTTATTGCTGGCGGTTGGCATGGCGGTATTAACCCTGGCGCTGGACGGCAGTAAAGGTACAGGTTTATCGCCGCTGACGATTGCAGGCCTGGTCGCAGTTGGCGTGGTGGCACTGGTGCTTTATCTGCTGCACGCCAGAAATAACCACCGCGCTCTTTTCAGTCTGAAACTGTTCCGCACTCGTACCTTTTCGCTGGGCCTGGCGGGGAGCTTTGCCGGACGTATTGGCAGTGGCATGTTGCCCTTTATGACACCGGTTTTCTTGCAAATTGGCCTCGGTTTCTCGCCTTTTCATGCCGGACTGATGATGATCCCGATGGTGCTCGGCAGCATGGGGATGAAGCGAATTGTGGTACAGGTGGTGAATCGCTTTGGCTATCGTCGGGTACTGGTGGCAACCACGCTTGGCCTGTCGCTGGTCACCCTTTTGTTTATGACCACCGCTCTGCTGGGCTGGTACTACGTTTTGCCGTTCGTCCTGTTTTTACAAGGGATGGTCAACTCGACGCGTTTCTCCTCCATGAACACCCTGACGCTGAAAGATCTCCCGGACAACCTGGCGAGCAGCGGCAACAGTCTGCTGTCGATGATTATGCAATTGTCGATGAGTATCGGCGTCACTATCGCCGGGCTGTTGCTGGGACTTTTTGGTTCGCAACATGTCAGCGTCGACAGCGGCACCACACAAACCGTCTTTATGTACACCTGGCTTAGCATGGCGTTTATCATCGCCCTTCCGGCGTTCATCTTTGCCAGAGTGCCAAACGATACGCATCAAAACGTGGCTATTTCGCGGCGAAAAAGGAGCGCGCAATGAAGTTCTGGCGGCCCGGTATTACCGGCAAACTGTTTCTGGCGATTTTCGCCACCTGCATTGTCTTGCTGATCAGTATGCACTGGGCGGTGCGTATCAGTTTTGAGCGCGGCTTTATTGATTACATCAAGCATGGCAATGAGCAGCGGCTGCAAATGCTCGGCGATGCCCTGGGCGAGCAGTATGCGCAGCACGGTAACTGGCAATTTCTGCGCAATAACGACCGCTTTGTGTTTCAGATCCTGCGCTCGTTCGAACGCGACAACCCGGAAGACCGAACTGGTCCCGGTATGCCGCCGCACGGCTGGCGCACGCAATTCTGGGTAATCGATCAAAATAACACCGTGCTGGTTGGCCCGCGCGCGCCCATTCCGCCGGACGGTTCGCGACGACCCATACTGGTCAATGGTGTTGAAGTTGGCGCGGTGATCGCCTCACCCGTTGAGCGACTGACCCGCAATACTGATATCAATTTCGATAAGCAACAGCGGCAAACCAGCTGGCTGATTGTCGCCCTGGCAACGTTACTCGCGGCGCTCGCCACCTTTCTGCTGGCGCGCGGTTTGCTGGCTCCGGTCAAACGGCTGGTGGACGGCACGCACAAACTGGCAGCGGGCGATTTCACTACCCGCGTGACGCCCACCAGCGAAGACGAACTGGGGAAACTGGCGCAAGACTTCAACCAGCTTGCCAGCACGCTGGAGAAAAACCAGCAAATGCGCCGCGATTTTATGGCTGATATCTCTCACGAACTGCGTACGCCATTAGCGGTGCTGCGCGGTGAACTGGAAGCCATTCAGGATGGCGTGCGTAAATTCACGCCGGAGACGGTGGCGTCTTTACAGGCGGAGGTCGGTACACTGACCAAACTGGTTGACGATCTCCATCAGTTGTCGATGTCTGATGAAGGCGCTCTCGCCTATCAAAAAGCACCGGTAGATTTGATCCCACTGCTGGAAGTGGCGGGCGGCGCATTTCGCGAACGATTCGCCAGTCGTGGCCTGAAACTGCAATTTTCCCTGCCAGACAGTATTACCGTATTTGGCGATCGCGACCGTTTAATGCAGTTATTCAATAACTTACTGGAAAACAGCCTGCGCTACACTGACAGCGGCGGCAGCCTGCAAATCTCTGCCGGGCAGCGCGACAAAACGGTGCGCCTGACCTTTGCCGACAGTGCGCCAGGTGTCAGTGACGATCAGCTACAAAAATTGTTTGAACGTTTTTATCGCACCGAAGGTTCCCGCAACCGTGCCAGCGGCGGTTCCGGGCTGGGGCTGGCGATTTGCCTGAACATTGTTGAAGCACATAATGGTCGCATTATTGCTGCCCATTCGCCTTTTGGCGGGGTAAGCATTACAGTAGAGTTACCGCTGGAACGGGATTTACAGAGAGAAGTATGACCGAGTTACCAATCGACGAAAACACACCGCGTATTTTGATCGTGGAAGATGAACCGAAGCTGGGGCAGTTGCTCATTGATTATCTACGTGCTGCGAGCTATGCGCCGACGCTTATCAGCCACGGCGATCAGGTACTGCCGTATGTGCGCCAGACACCACCGGATCTGATCCTGTTAGATCTGATGCTCCCTGGCACCGATGGCCTGACGCTGTGCCGGGAAATTCGTCGTTTTTCTGACATTCCGATCGTGATGGTGACGGCAAAAATCGAAGAGATCGATCGCCTGCTGGGGCTGGAGATTGGCGCAGATGATTATATCTGTAAGCCGTACAGCCCACGGGAAGTGGTAGCGCGCGTCAAAACCATTTTGCGCCGTTGCAAACCGCAGCGCGAGTTGCAGCAACAGGATGCTGAAAGCCCGTTGATTATCGACGAAGGTCGTTTTCAGGCTTCATGGCGCGGTAAAATGCTTGACCTGACGCCTGCGGAATTTCGTCTGCTGAAAACGCTCTCTCATGAACCAGGAAAAGTGTTCTCCCGCGAGCATTTGCTCAATCATCTTTATGACGACTACCGCGTAGTAACCGACCGCACCATCGACAGCCACATTAAAAACCTGCGCCGCAAGCTGGAATCTCTCGACGCCGAACAGTCATTTATCCGCGCCGTTTACGGCGTCGGTTACCGCTGGGAAGCCGACGCCTGCCGCATCGTTTAGTTTTAGCGACATTATTTTGTTAGCCGGAGATGGCGTTCAGACCCGATCCGGCAACATTATCCCACGCATGGTCAGCAAACTGACATTATCTCTCCGCCCTGGCAGGCATCAGAAAATCGCTCATACTTTAATCGGTAAACAGCACCTTTAGATGCTGTTTTCGATACACAATTTCAATCAAGGAGTCATTATGGCTGGTTGGTTTGAACTCAGTAAGAGCAGTGATAATCAGTTCCGGTTTGTGCTAAAAGCGGGCAATGGTGAGACTATCCTCACCAGCGAGCTGTATACCTCAAAAGCCTCTGCGGAAAAGGGCATCGCGTCGGTGCGTAGCAACAGCCCGCAAGAAGAACGCTATGAGAAAAAAACGGCAAGTAACGGCAAATTCTATTTCAATCTGAAAGCCGCTAATCATCAAATTATCGGCTCCAGCCAGATGTACGCCACCGCACAATCTCGTGAAACCGGAATTGCCTCCGTTAAAGCCAATGGCACAAGCCAGACGGTGAAAGACAATACGTAATTACGATGCCGGGCGTGGGTTGTTGGCGTCCGGCTTTATATCCAAATAACGCTTAGTTATTGATAATTAAGAGTAACTGCCGCCATTAAAATAGTGGGCACTGACGAGCACTCGTTGTGCTTTCTTTGTTTACCATCCCATACTTATCCTCCTGAACATGTTCATGTGCCAAAATATCTTCTAATACTTTCGTGACGCTATCCGGTTTATGACATACACTGATGTAAGATTTTTACTTACAGGCGGGCGTAAAATGGCCAGAACGATGACGGTTGATCTCGGCGATGAGTTGCGTGAATTTATCGAGTCCTTAATTGAATCCGGCGACTATCGCACCCAAAGCGAAGTGATCCGTGAGTCACTGCGATTACTTCGAGAAAAGCAAGCAGAGTCTCGCCTGCAAGCGTTACGTGACATGCTCGCAGAAGGGTTGAGTAGTGGTGAAGCTCAGCCGTGGGAAAAGGACGCGTTCTTACAGAAGGTGAAAGCAGGGATAAGGAAATAATGTGCGTATTATTAAACTCATGCCAAAAGCCAATGAGGATTTAGAAGGCATCTGGTATTACAGCTATCACCATTTCGGCGAACCACAAGCCGACAGATATGTGGAACATCTTTCAGACGTTCTCCAGATTCTGAGTAACAATAATATAGGTACGCCCAGACCTGAATTAGGCGAAGGTATTTTTGTTCTTCCTTTTGAACGCCACGTCATTTATTTCCTGCAATCACCAGGGGAAATTATCGTCATTCGTATCCTTAACCAAAACCAGGACGCCACCAGACATTTACACTGGAGCTAAACCCGCCGATTGCGCTACAATGCCCGCCCTTAAAGTGGGGGCACTCCCCTAACCGCTTCATCAGGTGAAGCGGATCTGACCTGTCATCAGAACGAGAGAATTATGTTTAAACCGGAACTCCTTTCCCCGGCGGGAACGCTGAAAAATATGCGTTACGCTTTCGCTTATGGCGCAGATGCTGTTTATGCGGGCCAGCCGCGTTATTCCCTGCGTGTGCGCAACAACGAATTCAACCACGAAAATCTTCAGCTCGGCATCAATGAAGCCCACGCGCTGGGGAAAAAGTTTTATGTCGTGGTCAACATTGCACCGCACAACGCCAAGCTGAAAACCTTTATCCGTGACCTGAAACCGGTGGTGGAAATGGGGCCGGATGCGCTGATTATGTCCGATCCAGGGCTGATTATGCTGGTGCGTGAGCACTTCCCTGAAATGCCGATCCACCTCTCGGTGCAGGCTAACGCCGTAAACTGGGCGACGGTGAAATTCTGGCAGCAAATGGGCCTGACCCGCGTGATCCTCTCTCGCGAGCTGTCGCTGGAAGAGATTGAAGAGATCCGCAATCAGGTGCCGGATATGGAGATCGAGATCTTCGTTCACGGCGCACTGTGCATGGCCTACTCCGGTCGCTGCCTGCTCTCTGGCTATATCAACAAGCGCGACCCGAACCAGGGTACCTGCACCAACGCCTGCCGCTGGGAGTACAACGTCCAGGAAGGGAAAGAAGATGACGTTGGCAACATCGTACACAAGTACGAGCCGATTCCGGTGCAAAATGTTGAGCCGACGCTGGGTATCGGCGCACCAACCGACAAAGTGTTTATGATCGAAGAAGCCCAGCGTCCGGGCGAGTATATGACCGCGTTTGAAGATGAGCACGGCACTTACATCATGAACTCGAAAGATCTGCGCGCCATCGCCCATGTTGAACGCCTGACCAAAATGGGCGTGCATTCGCTGAAAATCGAAGGTCGTACCAAATCTTTCTACTATTGTGCACGCACCGCACAGGTTTACCGCAAAGCTATCGATGACGCCGCTGCGGGAAAACCGTTCGATACCAGCCTGCTGGAAACTCTGGAAGGTCTGGCGCATCGTGGCTATACCGAAGGTTTCCTGCGTCGTCATACTCACGACGATTATCAGAACTACGAATACGGTTATTCAGTTTCTGACCGCCAGCAGTTTGTTGGTGAGTTTACCGGTGAGCGCAAGGGGGACCTCGCGGCGGTAGCGGTGAAAAATAAATTCTCCGTTGGCGACAGCCTTGAGCTGATGACGCCGCAAGGCAACATTAACTTTACCCTTGAGCACATGGAAAACGCCAAAGGTGAAGCGATGCCGGTCGCACCAGGCGATGGTTATACTGTGTGGCTCCCGGTCCCGCAGGATCTTGAGCTAAATTACGCTCTCCTGATGCGTAATTTCTCTGGGGAAACCACGCGTAACCCACACGGTAAGTGATTAATATCGATTATTTTTCCCGGATGGAAAATTCTTAGAAACCGATCACATACAGCTGCATTTATTAAGGTTATCATCCGTTTCGCTGAAAAACATAACCCATAAAATGCTAGCTGTACCAGGAACCACCTCCTTAGCCTGTGTAATCTCCCTTACACGGGCTTATTTTTTATGCATAAGCCCTATCCCTGGTCACCGTCTTCCATTGACCACATCGATAGAATCTCCCTTCATAGCACGATGCCTTTCACGTAACGGCATCGTGCTCGCACAGGTTCCGGCTAAGCACAACCAGAACGCGCATGTTTGATGCTTACCAAAAAATATTCTCACTCTCCACATTTGAATGTCAGACGAGCGACGCCATGTAATCCTGCACCTTCTGTCTTCAGGTCAACTATCTGCATTTTTTTGCCCTGAGTAACACAGAAATGGGCTGCATCATTTTTTACTATATTTTCTGCACCAGATATTCTGCCCCTGGCTAAAGAAGCTTCGGCTTCGGTGTAGTATTGGTTATCGAGTTTACGCTGAATATTACTTTTATATGCAAGACCAAATTTACCGATACTTGTTTCATCATTATGCACAGCACAACCAGACATAATAAAAATACTAATTAATGATATAGCAGCTATCTTTTTCATCTCACCTTCCCCCATTAAATACCAACGACACTCTCTAGTGTTTAAATATAATAATGGCATGATTATTATAATTGAATAGGATTATAATAAATGTTCTGTACAACATTTCCTACATAAGTAGGAATTACGGACATTGAGGCCCTTCAGGGTAACTCCATGGGGGCTTTAATATATTATATTGAAGATGCCACTGTTTAGTTGAATATTAGGTATATGCTCTTTTTTGAAATTTATCGGTGGCAGCCGTTAGTATTCGCTGTCCCCATTGCAAGCTCCTGGTGGTAACCACTGAATCTTCCATACTTGAACTGACTTTTTATCCTCCGACTTTCATCCTGTTCTGACTCCACCTTTTGTTTTCTGCTCTACACTATCTACAGACCAATCATAAAGGCACATACGATCATGGCAGAATTTCCCGCCAGCTTACTGATTCTTAATGGCAAAAGTACTGACAATCTACCCTTGCGCGAAGCAATTATGCTGTTGCGTGAGGAAGGAATGACGATCCATGTGCGGGTCACCTGGGAGAAAGGCGATGCCGCACGATATGTAGAGGAGGCCCGGAAGTTGGGTGTCGCAACGGTGATTGCCGGTGGTGGCGATGGCACCATTAATGAAGTTTCTACGGCGTTGATTCAGTGTGAGGGGGATGGCATACCCGCGCTGGGAATTTTGCCATTAGGAACCGCCAATGATTTTGCCACCAGTGTAGGGATTCCTGAGGCACTGGATAAGGCGCTGAAACTGGCAATTGCCGGTAACGCCATTGCGATAGATATGGCGCAGGTCAACAAACAAACCTGTTTTATTAATATGGCGACAGGCGGATTTGGGACGCGTATTACCACAGAAACGCCGGAAAAATTAAAAGCCGCGCTGGGTGGCGTCTCTTACATCATTCATGGCTTAATGCGCATGGATACTCTGCAACCGGACCGTTGTGAAATCCGCGGTGAAAACTTTCACTGGCAAGGTGACGCCCTGGTCATTGGTATTGGTAACGGGCGTCAGGCCGGTGGCGGTCAGCAATTGTGTCCGAACGCATTAATTAACGATGGCTTGCTGCAACTGCGCATTTTTACCGGCGATGAAATTCTTCCGGCTCTCGTATCAACCTTAAAATCTGACGAAGATAACCCGAATATTATCGAAGGCGCTTCGTCGTGGTTTGATATACAAGCCCCACACGAAATCACTTTTAATCTTGATGGCGAACCGTTGAGCGGACAAAACTTTCATATTGAAATACTTCCGGCGGCGTTGCGTTGTCGATTACCACCAGATTGTCCATTATTGCGTTAATCAAACTATTCTCTCTTGAACCAGGGAGAATCCGAAATGCCGGATGCGGTGTAAATACCTTATCCGGCATACAGAACAATACTACACCGTAATTAATTTTACCCGTGTCTTCTGCAATGCCAGTTTATCCACCTCTGATACAGCATCATCGGTAATAATAATGTCAATTTTTTCGATTGGCAGTACCTGATTAAAACCGCGACGGTTAAATTTCGATGAATCGAGAACGGCAATCACTTTATTAGCGGCGGTGACCATCGCACCGCTAATCGAATAACCTTCATTAAAGGTCGTAATACCATTAACCGCATCAATACCATCAGCACCGACAAACATTAAATCGGCATTAATATCCTGCAATGAACGCTCGGCAATGGAACCATGCATCGAGCGCGTTTTATGGCGGACCGTGCCACCACAGACGACCAGAGTAATGTCTTTATTTTCGGAAAGGGCAAACGCTGCCGGGAGACTGTTGGTAATCACCGTGATATTTTTAGCGGTCATTAATCCTTCGGCGATAAGCATTGTGGTACTTCCGCTGTCGAGAATAACGGTCATCCCTTCATGGATCATTTTGACTGCCGCCTGCGCTATTCTGTTTTTTGGCGCGCTGGCGAGCTGAAATCGCTCTTTAAACCCGACTTCCTGGGTCTCGGTTTCACTATTACCGGACATTATTTTCGCCGCACCGCCATGAAAGCGCGTAACCACGCCTTTTTGTTCGAGAAAGCGCAAATCGGCACGGATTGTCGCTTCCGAGGCAGCAAATACTCCCGCCAGATCCTGAACAAGCACGGTTCCCTGTTCATTCACTAATTGGATGATCTTATTCCTTCGCTCGAATGAATTCATCGTCATTTACCCATATTCAATTGTGGCTAGTGTAAACGAAGGGGGACCATTGGTGAATGATCTGTTTTGCACAATACCGGGCCAGCATCACGCTGGCCCGCGGTTTCATGGAATGAGCAACACTTTGCCCGGCATGGCATTACGAGCGATGTCACGCACCGCCTGGGTGAAGCTTTCAAAGCTTCCACGGTGAGCGATTAATGGCTCCAGGCTTAACTTACGTTCTGTCAGCAACCGGCTCGCCGTTTCCCACTCCTGCCCCGGCCAAGGGCTGGAATAGTTCATCCAACTGCCGAGAACCGTCAGCTCTTTACGCAATATTTTGCCAAACGTTGCCGATGTTAAATGCAGATCCTGATGCAACGTGCCCACCAGCGCCAGTTGGGCATGAGGACCGGCAATCTCTACCGCCAGTTCGACAGTTTGCGGTACGCCAGCCGTCTCGAGGATAAGCTGATTAAAGCGCAGTTCGCGTAAAACGCTCTGCATTTGCGGCGCGCTCATTTCGCTACTGTTAAATGTTTGCATCGCACCGAAAGATTTTGCCAGTGCCAGTTTTTCTGAGCTAATGTCGATCGCCGTCACACTCTTTGCTCCCAGCGCGACAGCGCACTGAATAGCCAGCAGGCCAATGGTTCCGGCACCAATAATAATAACGTTTTTATTCTCACAACCTTGCGCTAAATGAAAAGCATGCAGGCCAACGGTAATCGGCTCAATAAAAGCCCCATCCTCAATAGGCATATCCGTGGGTAGAGCAAAGACATTTTTTCGCTTAACGACAATATATTCAGCAAATCCACCATCACGCCGCGAGCCAATAAAATCATATTTTGCGCACTGGGAATAAAACCCTTTCAAACACTCTGGACAAGTAAAACAGGGTAATAACGGCACACAGGCAACCGCATCGCCAGGGTGTAAATCATCAACACCGGATCCCACCGCATCAATATAGCCGCTAAATTCATGGCCTAACGTTATTGGATAATAATGTGCACCATTTTTAAATATCCTGGGTAAATCGGAACCACATAAGCCCGAGCTGGCAATTTTTACCCGCACCTCATCCTGATGTTTAATTTCAGGAATGACGCTTTCTGCAACGCGCACGATACCATCAGTATCATTCACCATTGATTTCATAAAAACTCCTGATTGTTAAGGGGGATAACCTCCCCCTCAGGTAAAAATTATTCTGCGAGAACGGTTTTCTCTTGTTTAATAAAACCACGCGCTCTACGCCAGGTCATGAAAATACCGGTAAGATAAATTGCGCCGATAATAATGAAACCGGGAATATTTTGCGGGGAGAAAACCTGAATCAGTAACCAGGTAATGGGAGAACCGCCCTGATCCATTGAAGCCACCATACCCCCGGCTTTTAACGCCCCAGCATTAGCCGCCAGTTGGGTGTGCAAACCAATAGTTTGTGTCGCGATCCACAGGGTGATGCTCATAATGATGACACCCGAGATTAAGGTGCGGAACAGATTTCCACGATGCACCGCGACCGCCATCGCCACGAAGAAGCCGATGGTGGCAAGATCGCCAAACGGCAGTACCTGATTACCCGGAACACAAACAGCAATTAAAATGGTGAGCGGGATAAAAATCAGGCTTGCCGATACCACCGCCGTATGCCCCAGCAGTAATGCGGGATCCAGGCCAATCAGGAACTCCTGACCGCCGAACTTCGCCTGTAAACGACTACGGGCCTGCTTAGCGATGGGCGTTAAACCATCCATGATGGGTTTAATCACCCGTGGCATCAGCAGCATAACTGCCGCCGTTTTTACCGCCAGCTGCAATACACCTTTGACATCGTAACCCGCGAGGATGCCGATAATCAGCCCCATCACAAAACCCACGGTGACAGGCTCGCCAAATGGACCAAATTTGCGCTGAATATCGTCGGCGCTAAATTTAATTCGGTTAACGCCTGGGATTTTCTCGATGATAGCATCGACCAGCACCGCAATCGGCCCCATATACGCCGACGTACCGTGCGGAATAGCAATACCTTCCAGCTCAAAGAAATTTCGGGTATCGCGGGCAAACCAGTCGCCGAGCTTATAAACAAACGCCGCGTGAATTACCACACCTGCCATCCCTATCATCCATGAACCGGTTGCCAGATGCAGCAACGCGCCGGTGAAGGTCATATGCCAGATATTCCAGATATCAACATTTACCACCCGCGTCATACGGGTCAGTAACATCGCCACGTTAACCAGAATCGCAATCGGAATCGCCACCAGCGCAATTTGCGACGCCCAGGTCATTGGTGAAGAGCCCGGCCAGCCGACATCGACCACATGCAGATTCAGGTCGAAATTTTCCGCCATCGCTTTCGCCGCCGGACCAATGGAATCCAGCATTAAGCCAATCACAAGGCCAATGCCAACAAAGCCAATCCCGATATGCAGACCCGCTTTAAAGCAATCGCCTGCCTTCATGCCTAATATTTTAGAAAAAATAATGATGACAATCGGAAGCATCACCGTAGGGCCGAGGTCGAGAATATAACGCATGACTTCTGAAAACATAGGTCACCCCTGTAAGATAGTCAGAATTTTATTTTGTAATGCTTCGATACCGACACCAGAAATAAAAGGCATGCCGTGAACTAACGGAATATCGCCAAAACTACGATCCACTTTGGCAGTGGTGCATATCAAATGTACACCATCCATATAGGTTTCTATTTCATTAACCCGACACTGGATTAATTCAACAGGAATATTATGATTCTGACACAACTCTTTAATTTCTTCCGCCGCCATCGTAGAGGTCGCAACCGCGCCTCCGCAAGCGACAATAATCTTGCGTTTCATAAATAGTCCTTTTTATTGTTACAGAGGGATTTATTCGTCTGAATCTAAAACATACTTTGTGAAGTATTCCTTTAACTGGGTTTCAGGAAGAGTGATTAGTGTCTCGACGATATCGGGCTGTTGTAACTTGCCAAATAAACAGCGTAAAAGTTTCAATTGCTGCTGCGGATTTTCCACAATCAACGCAATAACCAACGATACCTCCACGTCGTTATCATCATCCGCTTGCTGAAAATGAACTTTATTTGTTGGCCTTAACAGATAAATGGCTGACGACTTAGCATGAATCGCCTCACAATGCGGTATTGCAATGGCGTGCTGCTCAAGCATTATCCCGGTAGGGAATTCTGCTTCTCTGGCAATTAATGCCTGTGGCCAGGTATCATGAACCACACCTTTGGCGAGCATCTCATTACCGATATGGGTTAAGGAAGGTGCGAATAAGCGGGGAAATTCTTCTCGGCTGACTCAGTCATTTCATTTCTTCATGTTTGAGCCGATTTTTTCTCCCGTAAATGCCTTGAATCAGCCTATTTAGACCGTTTCTTCGCCATTTAAGGCGTTATCCCCAGTTTTTAGTGAGATCTCTCCCACTGACGTATCATTTGGTCCGCCCGAAACAGGTTGGCCAGCGTGAATAACATCGCCAGTTGGTTATCGTTTTTCAGCAACCCCTTGTATCTGGCTTTCACGAAGCCGAACTGTCGCTTGATGATGCGAAATGGGTGCTCCACCTTGGCCCGGATGCTGGCTTTCATGTATTCGATGTTGATGGCCGTTTTGTTCTTGCGTGGATGCTGTTTCAAGGTTCTTACCTTGCCGGGGCGCTCGGCGATCAGCCAGTCCACATCCACCTCGGCCAGCTCCTCGCGCTGTGGCGCCCCTTGGTAGCCGGCATCGGCTGAGACAAATTGCTCCTCTCCATGCAGCAGATTACCCAGCTGATTGAGGTCATGCTCGTTGGCCGCGGTGGTGACTAGGCTGTGGGTCAGGCCACTCTTGGC
>NZ_JAYQWM010000030.1:0-51714 GCF_036662595.1 Escherichia sp. Lx600-2
TACTATAAACAATTGTATTTTCAAAAATCGATCTGGCCAATGCTAATTCACCAGATGTCATTCTCCTTAATGACATATCCTACCTCCTGGAAATGATATTTTTCAGATAAACACAAACGCTCTGTTATTATTTATTAAATATGGTTCTCTTTGATGTTCAATATTTCCACTTTATGCAGTGTTGATGACATCATCTTCATAGAGAATGAAATCAAAGCAAGTTATCAAAGTTTCCCATTACGATTCCTTAACATTAATTCTCAGCATATTTATTTATCTATCTTCAATATCAATAGCTGATGTAAATGATTGTGCGGATAACATAGCTCTCATCAATTAATTAATATCTGTAAACGCTACCGCCCCACCCTGATATCTTAATCTGCACATAGCCATCTTAACGTTATGTCCCATACATTAGTAATGTAAATTAAGAATTCGGAATATATCAAATTCACTTCATAAATTAATATCAAGAATGATATACACATTAATTATATTGAAGTAATGTTTTAAGGTTTGTAATGCCCCTGGAACAGTACTAATTTAAAAAATTTCTGCTGGGCAATAGCACAATTGTCACCCGATATCACTCTTACATTTTTTGCACTTTCTGTGACCTCGACAACTGGCATTTCTAATCAGCAATTGTATTGGTATTTGGCGTATTACCCCTGAAACCACTCATGCGCTGGTCCCTCACTATTCAATGATAATCAGCGAAAACCAACCACACCAGTGTCCACTGCAACCACTTGCGCTCAGAGCGACAAACGATTGGCTAAAGAGTCGGCGACAGTCGAGTATCATCGAACCAATAGTGGTTGTTTCCGTCATAATTTCATCAGGTTGCTATTTTGTCGCCAGCTGCCTTTATCCCCTCACATTTATAGTGGGATTATTTTGCATCGTTACACGATAAAAGGTAGGATTCTGCGCCGACAGTTATACCCATAAAGAATAATGGTGAATCTTGTCATCGCCAGGATGAATAAACATTGTTCATGGCGACATAAAAGACTTTTTTCATTAAAGCAATCAGGGAGCGCAATGAGTAAACACAACACCGACACTTCAGAGCAACACGCTGCGAAACGCCGCTGGCTTAATGCCCACGAAGAGGGATATCACAAAGCAATGGGCAATCGTCAGGTGCAGATGATCGCCATTGGCGGTGCGATTGGTACTGGTTTGTTTTTAGGCGCGGGAGCCCGACTGCAAATGGCGGGGCCGGCGCTGGCACTGGTCTATTTAATCTGCGGCCTGTTTTCGTTTTTTATTCTGCGCGCGTTGGGTGAGCTGGTATTGCATCGCCCTTCCAGTGGCAGCTTTGTCTCCTATGCCCGTGAGTTTCTGGGTGAGAAAGCCGCTTATGTTGCCGGTTGGATGTACTTCATCAACTGGGCGATGACCGGGATTGTTGATATTACCGCCGTCGCTCTGTATATGCATTACTGGGGTGCGTTTGGCGGCGTGCCGCAGTGGGTCTTTGCGCTCGCTGCACTTACCATCGTTGGCACCATGAATATGATCGGCGTGAAATGGTTCGCCGAGATGGAGTTCTGGTTTGCGCTTATTAAAGTGCTCGCCATTGTGACCTTTTTGGTCGTGGGTACGGTGTTCCTCGGTAGTGGTCAGCCGCTGGATGGCAACACCACTGGCTTTCATTTAATCACCGATAATGGCGGCTTCTTCCCCCACGGTTTGCTGCCTGCGCTGGTGTTGATTCAGGGCGTAGTGTTTGCTTTTGCCTCCATTGAAATGGTGGGTACAGCTGCCGGAGAATGTAAAGATCCGCAGACCATGGTGCCTAAAGCGATTAACAGTGTGATTTGGCGTATTGGCCTGTTTTACGTCGGCTCCGTGGTGTTGCTGGTTATGTTATTGCCGTGGAGCGCGTATCAGGCGGGGCAAAGTCCGTTCGTGACGTTTTTCTCTAAACTGGGTGTGCCATATATCGGCAGCATTATGAACATTGTGGTGCTGACCGCTGCCCTCTCCAGCCTGAATTCAGGTCTGTACTGCACCGGACGTATTCTGCGCTCAATGGCGATGGGCGGTTCCGCACCGAGTTTTATGGCGAAAATGAGTCGTCAGCATGTGCCGTATGCCGGGATTCTGGCGACACTGGTTGTGTATGTCGTCGGCGTATTCCTCAACTATCTGGTGCCGTCGCGCGTATTTGAGATTGTGTTGAACTTCGCGTCGCTGGGAATCATCGCTTCATGGGCGTTTATCATCGTGTGCCAGATGCGCCTGCGTAAAGCGATTAAAGAAGGCAAAGCAGCGGATGTCAGTTTTAAACTGCCTGGCGCGCCCTTCACTTCCTGGCTGACATTACTGTTTTTACTGAGTGTCCTTGTGCTGATGGCGTTCGATTACCCGAACGGGACTTATACTATCGCGGCGCTGCCGATTATCGGTATTCTGCTGGTTATAGGCTGGTTTGGTGTGCGCAAACGCGTTGCTGAAATTCACAGCACTGCGCCCGTAGTCGAAGTAGATAAAGAAAAACAGGATATTGCATTTAAGCCTGAAACGGCGAGTTAATTGCAAAATTGCCCGGCTACGAGCCGGGCAAATTCATATTGCTGACGAGGTGCTCTTTGTTCGTGCCGGATGCGGCGCAAGCGCCTTATCTGGCCTACGAAAGACAAACTCCCCCATGTCTATTACAGCGCTATACGAATCACATCGTCTGGCTGGGTAGCTTCCTGCTGTTTAGTGGATTTTTGTTTCACACTGACATACAGCGTTTTACCATCGGCAGAAAGAGCCAGACTGTTCGGATGAGTCGGCGTATCGAACGTTTTCACCACTTTATAGCTTTTCGCGTCAATCACACTGACTTTACCTGCCTGACGATGCGTCACGTAGGCTTCATTACGCGCGGGGTTAAACAGCACAGCCAGTGATTCCGGTGCCGCAACCTTCGCCAGAATATTGCCATTACGGGTATCGACCACTAACACTTCTGCCGCTTTAGAATCGGTGATAAATGCACGCTGCCTGGCGGTATCAAGGCTGATGTTGATAAAGAAGTGCTCTTTGCCGTCATCCAGCAGCTTTTTACGGCTGAGGATTTTATTGTCGGCGGTGTCGATGGTAATCAATTCGCCGTCAGCGTTAGTGGTGTAAAGACGTTTGCCTTTGCTATCCAGCGCCAGACCGGTACTCATTTTACCGGTGTTCTGGATGGCGGTTTTCAGTTTGATATTTTCGCCATCAACGACCCAAATCACGCTCTCTTTACCAATACCACTGATGTAAACGGTGTTTGTGGCATCGTCTGCGACCAGCTCACGCGGTTGCAGCGGGCGCACCTCTTCCGTACGCTTACGATCATCCAGCACCAGGCGCCCTTTCACCGCTCCCGTTTTGGCATCAATCGCCGTAACCGCGCTATTTACCGTGTTACCAAACCACAATGTTTGAGTAGCGTTGTTAATGGTAGCGCCAAACGGCTTGAGATCGTTATGGATCGCCTGAGTCACTTCCAGAGTGACTGGATCGAGACGATAAACTACGCCACCTTTATCCAGTTTGCGGCTTTGCGAAGTAGCAAGCCACAGCGCGTTCTCCTGCTGGCTATAAGCCATTTCGTAGGCACCTTTACCTACCGCTTTACGCAGCATTTCTTCTGCGGCCTGCGTACTAAATGATGAAGCAACGAGCAATGAACCTAACAGTAATGAACCATGTAGGCGCGATAAAAACAGATGACGTAAATGCATGACGACTCCCTTTAATGAACCGATATTTTTGCTGCTTCACAGTGCTTCGCTGAGCGTAATCTTCGTTACGCTCTTGTTATAAATGGGAATGGTAATCATTATTTTCTCAAATGTGGAGCATTTCTTGCCGTTACGACTACAATTTTCTCAAACACTTAACGTATTGTGCCGTTTCGTTTTCCATAAATTTACAATTTTATTACCATGACAGCGTTTTCCCATTCTTAACCTGGCTTTTTTCATGAAGATTTTTTCCGCCCGACAGACCGTTTTGTCCGCGCTGCTTGTCCTTTCCCCCGCCGTTTTTGCCGCTGATGAACAAACCATGATTGTCAGTGCCGCGCCGCAGGTGGTTTCCGAGCTGGATACGCCAGCAGCAGTAAGCGTGGTGGATGGCGAGGAGATGCGCCTGGCAACACCGCGCATCAACTTGTCTGAATCTCTGACCAGCGTGCCTGGTTTGCAGGTACAAAACCGGCAGAACTATGCGCAAGATTTACAGCTGTCGATTCGCGGATTTGGCTCCCGCTCCACTTACGGAATTCGCGGTATTCGCCTGTATGTAGACGGTATTCCCGCCACCATGCCCGACGGACAAGGGCAAACATCCAACATCGATTTAAGCAGTGTGCAAAATGTAGAAGTGCTGCGTGGCCCCTTCTCTGCCCTGTATGGCAACGCGTCTGGCGGGGTAATGAATGTCACCACCCAGACCGGGCAACAGCCACCAACCATTGAAGCCAGCAGTTACTACGGCAGTTTTGGCAGCTGGCGCTATGGGCTGAAAGCAACGGGCGCAATGGGCGACGGTACACAGCCTGGCGATGTCGATTACACCGTCTCAACCACGCGCTTTACGACCCACGGCTACCGTGACCATAGTGGCGCACAGAAAAATTTAGCCAATGCCAAACTGGGCATACGCATTGATGAAGTCAGCAAATTAAGCCTGATTTTCAATAGTGTGGATATAAAAGCAGATGATCCTGGTGGATTAACCGAAGCAGAATGGAAGGCGAATCCACAACAAGCGCCACGCGCTGAACAGTACGACACGCGAAAAACCATCAAGCAAACTCAGGCTGGGTTGCGTTATGAGCGTAGTCTTAGCGCAAGCGATGATATGAGTGTAATGATGTACGCAGGTGAACGTGAAACGACCCAATACCAGTCCATCCCGATGGCACCACAACTTAACCCGTCACACGCGGGTGGCGTGATTACTCTACAACGCCATTACCAGGGGATAGACAGTCGCTGGACACACCGAGGTGAACTGGGCGTTCCAGTCACGTTCACCACCGGTCTGAACTACGAAAACATGAGTGAAAACCGCAAGGGCTACAATAATTTCCGCCTGAATAGCGGCGTGCCGGAATACGGGCAAAAAGGTGAGTTGCGTCGCGACGAACGCAATCTGATGTGGAACGTCGATCCCTATTTACAAACGCAGTGGCAGCTGAGCGAAAAACTGTCGCTGGATGCTGGCGTGCGCTACAGCTCCGTGTGGTTTGATTCCAACGACCATTACGTTACTCCGGGTAACGGCGATGACAGTGGTGATGCCAGTTATCACAAATGGCTACCTGCCGGATCGTTAAAATATGCAATGACTGATGCCTGGAATATCTATCTGGCAGCTGGTCGAGGTTTTGAAACGCCGACGATTAATGAGCTGTCTTATCGCGCTGATGGGCAAAGCGGTATGAACTTTGGTTTAAAACCATCCACCAACGATACAATTGAGATCGGCAGTAAAACGCGTATTGGTGATGGGCTGCTTAGTCTCGCATTGTTCCAGACCGACACCGATGATGAAATTGTTGTCGATAGCAGTAGCGGTGGGCGTACGACTTACAAAAATGCCGGAAAGACCCGTCGTCAAGGCGCTGAACTGGCATGGGATCAACGTTTCGCGGGAGATTTTCGCGTAAACGCGTCCTGGACCTGGCTTGATGCGACCTATCGCAGCAATGTTTGCAACGAACAGGATTGTAACGGTAATCGGATGCCAGGGATCGCCCGTAATATGGGCTTTGCGTCGATAGGTTATGTACCGGAAGATGGTTGGTATGCAGGCACGGAAGCGCGTTATATGGGCGATATTATGGCAGATGATGAAAATACGGCCAAAGCGCCGTCTTATACTCTCGTCGGCTTATTCACCGGGTATAAATACAATTACCACAATTTAACTGTGGACTTATTTGGTCGTGTCGATAATTTATTCGATAAAGAATACGTTGGTTCTGTCATTGTCAATGAGTCAAACGGGCGATATTACGAACCTGCGCCCGGGCGAAATTATGGTGTCGGCGTGAATATCGCATGGCGATTTGAGTAATTACCTTGATGCCCGGTATTTGCCGGGCATTTACTTTAACGATTGTATTGCTGGTATAAAATAGCAATATTTTGTTGCATAATTTCAGCAAGACAATGTCTGCATCCCTCTTTGTCTTTTGCTTTTAACGCGGCGAGTAATAGATGATAGTTTTCTATATGCTCCCGTAATTCCGCTGGATTAATCGCTTCATAGAGATAATGTAAACCAGGCCCCATCCTGACCCACATTTGCTCAATCATCTCACACAGGATGGGCATATTTGAGCGATGAAAAATCGCTAAGCGAAATAGCCTGTTTACATTAATGATTTGTTCCATGTCGCCCTTTTCTTGCGCCTGCTGTAATTTCTCGAGCAATTCCTGGAGTTCCGCCAGGTCTTGCGGGGTGAGGTTTTCAACAGCCAGAGCAACTGCCATTAATTCCAGTTCGTAGCGGATCCGATTGATTTCGTCTAATTGACGTTTCCCCACTTCCGGAACTGTAAATGCTTGCGCTGGTGCGACAGAAAGCGCATTCACCGAAACCAGACGTAATAATGCTTCACGCACAGGTGTAATACTCATACCTAATTGCTCCGCCAGATTTTTAGTAATCAGGCGTGCGCCAGGTTTTAGTGCGCCAATACTAAGCTGATGTTTCAGGTCGTTCTCAACCTGCAGAGTCAAACTGACATGTTTCATTTTTCCCGTTCCAGGCATTTTAATTCCTTCGCGTGTTTTCTGTCCAACCCTGCCTGCATGGCAGAAGGAGTTCACCTGGTGTATTAAAGTGAATAATCATAAACCACTTACCTTTGTTGTTATTAGCAGCATAACAATAACGTGGTTAGTTAATTAAAGCTGAAATTAAGCTTTTTGCCTGGATTTTTATGGCGGCTTACGCCGCCGTTGAAACTTTAATCATCACCCGCCACGCGGATCACCACTTTGCCGAAGTTTTTACCCTTCAGCAGGCCGATAAACGTCTGTGGCGCATTCTCTAAACCGTCAGTAATTTCTTCGCGGTAGTGGATTTTATCCTCTTTCACCCATTGCCCCATCTCCTTCTGAAACTCATGGATGCGATGACCATAATCCTGGGCGATAATAAACCCTTGCAAGCGAATACGTTTTTTCAGCACCGTTGCCATCAACAGGGGTAAACGATCCGGACCGGGTGGTAGCTCTGTAGCGTTATAGCTGCTCACTAAGCCACAAACGGGAATGCGCGCAGATGTATTAAGTAATGGTAGCACTGCATCAAATACCTTACCGCCCACGTTTTCATAATAGATATCAATACCTTTTGGGCACGCTTTCGCCAGTTGTTCGGCAAAATCGTCCGCGTGGTGATCAAGGCAAACATCGAAGCCTAACACCTCGGTAGCATGGCGGCATTTATCCGCGCCACCGGCTACCCCCACCACTCTGCAACCTTTAAGTTTGCCGATTTGCCCCACCGTCGCCCCCACTGGTCCTGTCGCCGCAGCTACCACCAACGTTTCGCCCTCTTTAGGCTGACCGATATCCAGCAGCCCCATATAAGCGGTAAAGCCTGGCATCCCCAGCATACCCAGCGACCACGATGGATTTTGCGGATGATCGCCAAGTTTCACCAGATCATCACCACTGGATATGTCATAGTCCTGCCATCCACTGTAGCCCAGCACCCAATCGCCAGGCTGATAATCAGGATGATTCGACTCCACGACACGGCTCACCGTACCGCCGGCCATCACGCCGCCAATATCAACCGGCGGTGAATAAGATGGCTCATCGCTCATACGTCCACGCATATACGGGTCCAGGGACAAATAAACTGTGCGCAGTAACACCTGTCCTTCACCCGGTGTGGCGACATCATCTTCTTCAAGACGGAAATTCTCCGGAACTGGTGCGCCATGTGGACGCGAGGCCAGAACCCAACGTCGATTACGCTGCTTTTGTTGCCCCATAATGCTCTCCTGTGCTTTTGGCATGAATCCATCAATAGTAGCAGGCTCACGGGATTGGTTTTGTTTGCAGCCGTCACATCCCCTCTGCAACACGCAATAATTTCATCGAGGAATCCGTTGCTTCGGGCTGTTTTCGATAGTATTGATAACATCATCATCATTATTTTATTGAGGCCAGACATGTCCATCCGTTTTGCCCGCAAAGCCGACTGTGCTGCCATTGCGGAAATTTATAACCACGCCGTGTTGTATACGGCGGCTATCTGGAATGACCAAACGGTGGATGCAGATAACCGCATTGCCTGGTTTGAAGCGCGGACCATAGCAGGTTATCCGGTGCTGGTAAGTGAAGAAGATGGCGTAGTGACGGGATATGCCTCATTTGGCGACTGGCGTAGTTTCGATGGTTTTCGCCATACCGTGGAACATTCGGTTTATGTCCATCCCGATCATCAGGGCAAAGGTCTGGGGCGTAAATTGTTAAGCCGATTGATTGATGAAGCGCGGGATTGCGGGAAGCATGTCATGGTCGCCGGGATCGAATCGCAAAATCAGGCCTCGCTGCATCTGCACCAGTCGCTGGGATTTGTCGTCACCGCACAAATGCCGCAGGTGGGCACTAAATTTGGGCGCTGGCTGGATCTGACATTTATGCAGTTGCAACTCGACGAACGCACTGAACCGGACGTGATTGGATGAATCAGTCGCTCACCCTTGCCTTTTTGATTGCCGCCGGAATTGGTCTGGTAGTCCAGAACACGCTGATGGTGCGCATCACCCAGACCTCCTCTACCATTCTCATCGCCATGTTGCTGAACTCACTGGTGGGGATTGTGCTCTTTGTTTCTATTTTATGGTTTAAACAAGGTATGGCGGGGTTTGGCGAACTGGTGTCCAGCGTGCGCTGGTGGACACTTATACCTGGCTTGCTGGGATCGTTTTTTGTCTTCGCCAGTATCAGCGGATATCAGAATGTGGGAGCGGCGACAACTATTGCGGTATTGGTCGCCAGCCAGCTGATTGGCGGTCTGGTGCTGGATATCTTCCGCAGCCATGGCGTACCACTACGGGCGTTGATCGGCCCAATTTGTGGCGCAATTTTACTTGTGGTTGGCGCCTGGCTGGTGGCCAGACGCTCATTTTAATCACAGGATGGTGCCGCCTTTGGTTAACTGTTCGTGGCGAGCTTCCATATCTTCTTTATGCTTGCGACCGTGATGGGCGATCGCTGTGCGCAGACGTTGCTGCTGGGTGTAGCGATCTTCCCGACTTAACTCCGCGTCATCGCTCAGGGCGATTAATAATTCGTTCATATGGGCAATGACGCTCTCTTCAATCGCGGCATCCACGCGCGCGATGACTTCATCCAGATGCGACATACTTTCTCCTTAGCCACTTGTGAAATTTATCGATTCATCCAAATGATATAAGTCTGCGTGGTGCCGTCAAGCCAGTGAGTAAGATTTAAAACAGTGAAAACAACAGCGCCACCGGGAAACTCATCGGCCATGTTGCCCCCACCAGAAAGGCGCTTAAGAAACGGATGCGTTTCTTATCGTGAGAAAGAAACCAGGTGATAAGAAATGAGATTGCTGCCATAACCGCATAAAAAACAAGCATATGTTGATAGAGAGACATGTACGGGCGTCCAGCCAGATGAATAAAACGCGCGCAAATATGCGTCATTTTTTGACGTGCATCAAGTTTTTTAACCGGTTTGAGAAAAAAACATCAAACAGCAACTTGCCCTTATCCATCTTCAGAATGAGTATTATTGCGGATTTTCTTAACCCGTACTATACACATAGGGGCAATGATAAAAGGTGGCAAAAATGAATGTTTCCAGTAGAACTGTAGTACTGATAAATGTCTTTGCTGCTGTTGGTTTGTTTACTCTTATCTCTATGAGATTTGGCTGGTTTATTTGATGTAGTGATTTTGCACGCAGCACGTACTGTCAGAGAAATCAACTCTCTGACAGTACGCAAGATCTTCTCATACTCTCCAGGTTTACAACATTATCCTTAATATTTACTTCTTTTTGCTGGCATCTACATTGAAATGAGTAGAAAACATCCCCCTACTGTCGTCTATACAAACAGCTTACTGACTCAAAGGGAATCTTGTTTTCACATTTTTCTATCATGAATACTTTATACGCGCGGGAGTCTATAAATGCTTTATACTTTCAAGGAATAACGCAAATATAAAAAGATGGCGTAAAGTATATGCATGGCAGGATGTTTGCAACCTCCTTGATGACGCTGCCCCATTGAAATTGCAAACCCCGCCCTGGTTATCTTGCCCATTTATCATGCAAAACAGATAATTATAGGCCTCTGAATACCTCAGAAAGATTGAATTTTTTATAGTCCCTCTCTTGAATATTTCCATTTGATATCAATCGATTCATCTCTTCAACAAAATAATTTATATCATCACACTTGTTATTATCCGGAAGATCTGAGTAGTTATAATTCCACCATTTTATTCTCAACAGTTCATCAATAACATTTGAATCAAACCTAAATCTGATTATTTTTGCAGGAACTCCTGCAACTATGGCATATGGGGGCACATCTTTGGTAACAACGGAATTGGCAGCAATAACAGCACCATCACCTATTGCGATGCCACCTTTCAATACAACATCATTTCCTATCCAGACATCATTTCCTATAATCGGATTTTCAGGTTTGGTAATGAATGGTTTCAATGTCCAGCTACGTTCAAACTCACTCATAGCAAACTTATCAAATTCACCGTTATAAGTCATCATGTGAGTAGTAAAACGATTCAAAGGATGATTTCCACCCATTATTTTTACATTTGATGCAATACTACAAAATCGACCTATACGTATATTCCCTGAAAAATGACAGGTCGGAAATGAAAAAGCGCCGACACTGGAGAAATTTTTTACAGGCATTGTTGAATATTCTTCAGCAATAACATTATCTTCAATTGTTATCTTGTCACCTTTTGAGAAAAGAAATAAATTCCTTTCTTTATACGACTTCTTCCCCTTATGATTTAAAAAGATTTTATTATCCATACAAAACTCAAAGTGTTTTTTCGTCCATCTGAAGGTAAGGGTTTTATTTTTATCTTCCGTGAATTTGTACAATTGAACTTTCATTGTTAATACTTCTACTTATAAATTATTAGTTTAATAACGATACTCTAAAGCCTTATGCTAATCAACTGTGACAGGATGAAAAATCGCCATCAAACATTTAGCCTAATTTTTACGCTAGTTATTAATGTAATCATTCTAATACTTAACCGCCATTAAACTCAGAACCTAAAACGATAGTGGCCGTCCTATAACAGCCACTAACATCTAACTTAATGTTTAACCATGACGTGGCGGACGACGGTGTAATCCTCCAGCCCATAAAGTGACATATCCTTGCCGTAACCAGAAAGTTTCTGCCCACCGTGCGGCATTTCACTTACCAGCATGAAATGGGTATTGACCCAGGTACAACCATATTGCAGCCGTGCACTGACGCGATGCGCCCTGCCCACATCTTTCGTCCATACCGAAGATGCAAGTCCGTACTGGCTGTCATTCGCCCAGTTCACCACCTGTTCTTCGTTGTCGAAGAGCGTAACACTCACTACTGGACCAAATACCTCTTTTTGCACGATGGCATCGTCCTGTAATGCGCCAGCCAGCAGCGTCGGCGCATAGTAATAGCCATTACCCTTGCGCTTTTCACCGCCAGTGATCACTTTGATGTGCCCTGTCGCTTTCGCCTCTTCTACTGCCTTGCTGACGCGTTCGAGATGCGCCAGCGAGCTTAAAGGTCCAAGCTCCGTAGACTCGTCATCCGGCGCACCAGATTTTAACGTTGCCACCGCAGCACCCAGTTTTTCCACCAGCGTATCGTAAATGCCTTTTTGCGCGTAGATCCGACAAGCCGCAGTACAATCCTGTCCAGCATTGTAATAGCCAAATGTACGTACACCTTCGACCACTGCTTCAATATCCGCATCATCAAAAACAATCACTGGCGCTTTGCCACCAAGTTCCATATGAGTACGCTTAATGGACGGCGCGGTATGGCTGATGATGTGCTCGCCGGTGGCGATAGAGCCCGTCAGCGACACCATCCGCACTTTAGGATGTCCGGTCAGCGGATCGCCCACCGTTTTGCCTCTGCCAAACAGTACGTTAATCACGCCTGCCGGGAAGATATCTTTCGCCAGCTCTGCCAACTTCAACGCGGTCAGCGGGGTAATTTCTGATGGTTTAAGCACTACGCAGTTCCCTGCCGCCAGCGCCGGAGCCAGTTTCCACGCTGCCATCATCAGCGGATAATTCCACGGTGCGATAGAAGCCACGACCCCCAACGGATCGCGACGGATCATCGAAGTATGACCTTCAAGATATTCACCTGCCGCCAGACCATTCAGACAGCGCGCCGCACCCGCGAAAAAGCGAAAAACATCGACAATCGCCGGGATTTCATCATTGAACGCACTATGCAGCGGTTTGCCACAATTACGGGACTCCAGTTCGGCAAAAACCTGACCATTTTCTTCGATAACATCAGCCAGTTTCAGCAGACATTCCGCACGCACTTTCGGCGTGGTTTGCCCCCATTCGGCAAATGCTGCATCTGCCGCGCGCACAGCAGCATCGACCTGCTCTGCGGATGCCTCGGCAATCTCCAGTAAAACGTCCCCCGTTGCCGGATTATAGACAGGCTGTTTTTCCCCTTCGCCGCTAACCAGTTCTCCGTTAATCAGTAACTTATGTTGCATAGCATATTCCTGTATCAGTGGTTATTGACCATTGTCGCCTTCGCGGGTTAGCCACCAGGCCCCCAGGATCGGCAAGGTTGTTACCAACATAACCAGCAGTGCCACCACGTTAGTTACCGGTACATCACGCGGTCGCCCAAGCTGATTGAGCAACCACAACGGTAACGTTCGTTCATGACCTGCCGTAAAGGTCGTAACGATGATTTCATCGAACGACAAGGCAAACGCCAGCATTCCTCCTGCCAGTAACGCCGAACTGAGATTCGGCAACACTACGTAGCGGAAGGTTTGCCAGCCATTGGCCCCAAGATCCATTGACGCCTCAACCAGACTCCACGAGGTGCGGCGAAAACGGGCGATGACATTGTTAAACACCACCACTACGCAAAAAGTCGCATGGCCGACCACGATGGTGAAAAATCCCGGCTCCAGATTGATGGTTTTAAAAGCGGTTAATAGCGCCAGACCAGTGACAATGCCCGGCAGCGCAATGGGCAGCAGCAGTAACAGCGAAATGGCGTTTTTGCCGAAAAAGTCTCGTCGCCACAGCGCGGCAGCTGCAAGCGTCCCTAACACCAGCGCGATTAATGTCGCCAGCGCCGCCACTTTAAGTGACAGTGTCACGGCATCAAGAATATCACTACGCTGTGCTGCCACGCTAAACCAGCGCAGCGTCAGGCCTTGCGGTGGAAAACTAAACGCCGCATCTTCAGTGTTAAACGCATAGGCGGCGATAATCAGGATAGGAAAATGTAGGAAAACTACGCCGCCCCAGGCCGCCAGTTTGAGGAAAAACGGTGCGCGTTCAGAGTGCATCGAACGCTCCCAGACGTTTCACGAACGCCAGGTACAGTGCGATGAGAACAATCGGCACCAGGGTGAATGCCGCCGCCATCGGCATATTGCCAATCGCCCCCTGCTGGGAATAAACCATATTGCCGATAAAATATCCTGGAGGGCCAACCAGTTGCGGGACGATAAAATCACCCAGTGTGAGTGAGAAGGTAAAGATAGAGCCAGCGGCAATACCCGGGATCGCCAGCGGCAGCACCACATAGCGAAAGGTTTGTCGTGGACGTGCGCCGAGATCAGCTGACGCCTGCAATAATGACGGCGGCAAACGCTCAAGCGCCGCCTGCACGGGCAGGATCATGAACGGCAGCCAGATATAGAGAAACACCAGAAAGCGCCCCAGCCCGGAAGTTGACAGCGTATTGCCGCCCACCGCAGGTAATGTAAGGAACGCAGTCAGCAGTGGTTCCAGCCCCAGATGTTGTAAAAACCACTGAGCCACGCCATCTTTTGCCAGCAATAACGTCCAGGCATAGGCTTTAACAATGTAGCTCGCCCACATCGGCAACATTACCGCGATATAAAAAAACGCTTTCATTTTTCCACTGGTATAGCGCGCCATATACCACGCCATTGGAAAAGCCAGAATGGCGCTGGCGATAGTGACTGCCACAGCCATAGTCAGCGTACGGAGAATGATGTCGTAATTCGCCGGATTAAACAGCGCACGGATATTCGCCAACGTCAGTTCCGGCGTTACCGACATGGTGAAATCGTCAAAGGTATAAAAGCCCTGCCATAGCAGTGTTAGCAGCGAGCCGAAATAGACAATGCCAAACCACATTAGCGGGCCAAGCAGCAGCAAAAACAGCCCCAGTCCCGGATTCCGCCAGAAGAAACCGGACACCTTACCCAGACCTGGACGTGAAGGTGATTGCAATACATTCATCGCCATTCACCTCTCCTCGACCAGCGGCACCATCACATCACGCGACCAGGAAACCATCACCTGTTGTCCGGGCGTGAGCGTGGCAGGCAGTTCTTCGCCTGTCATATTAGCCTGACTCACAAGCAGTTTTTCACCGCCGTTCAATTTCAGTTCAAAACGAGTTGCCGCGCCCTGATATTGCACCGCCTGGATCGTGCCATTGGCCTGCAGTTCACCAGGAGTGTTGAGGCGGATATGTTCCGGTCGCAGGGCGAAGCTTCCCGTCATGCCACAAAGTTTCTCTGCCATCAGTCCATCAAAAACATTCGATGTACCAACGAACCCGGCAACAAACGGCGTGCGCGGGCGCATATAGAGATCGCGCGGGGAATCGACCTGCTCAATGCGTCCATTATTGAAAACCGCCACACGATCGGACATCGATAACGCTTCGCCCTGATCGTGGGTAACGAAGATAAAAGTGATACCGAGAGACTGTTGCAGTTTTTTCAGTTCCAGCTGCATCTGCTCACGCAATTTGAGATCCAGTGCGCCGAGCGGTTCATCCAACAGCAATACGCGCGGTTCATTCACCAATGCTCTGGCGATAGCAACCCGCTGGCGCTGACCACCAGAAAGTTGTGACGGTTTACGTTGCTGTACAAACCCCAACGCCACTTTCTCCAGCGCCTCTTGCGCCATTGCGTGCCGCTGCTTTTTATTCACGCCTTTGACCATCAGCCCATAGGCGACATTGTCAAGAATCGACATATGCGGAAATAGCGCGTAGTCCTGAAAGACAGTATTCACGTCCCGCTCCCACGGTGGCAGATTGCTGGCGGGTTTACCAAAGATAGAGATAGCCCCGCCGGAAAGCTGTTCGAAGCCAGCAATCAGGCGCAGGCAGGTGGTTTTGCCGGAGCCGGACGGCCCCAGCATAGAGAAGAACTCACCATCTTTTATCGCAATACTGACGCCATCTGCTGCGCGCACGTCGCCGTACAACCGCGAGACGTTGTCAAACTCCACTGCGTACGTCATAAAGCACCCCAGCGAAGTTAGCGACCGCCCATAATGGCAATGTAATCCTGCGTCCAGCGACTGTAGGGAACAAACTTGCCCCCTTCTGCTATAGGCGTTTTCCAGAAGGCGATTTTGTCGAAATAGTTAAAACCGTTGGTTTCACAACCTTTTTCGCCTAATAACGGACTGGCTTTACACCCTTCCGGCACGACTGGTAACGAGCCAAACCAGGCCGCCACATCGCCCTGCACTTTTGGCGTTAATGACCAGTTCATCCATTTGTAGGCGCAAACCGGATGTTTCGCTTCGCTATGTAGCATGGTAGTGTCAGCCCAACCGGTAACGCCCTCTTTCGGAAATACGGTAGCGACAGGCTGGCCTTCGGCTTTCAGGGCGTTGGCCTGATAGGGCCAGGCACTGGAAGCAACCACACCCTCGTTTTTGAAATCGCTCATTTGCACGGTAGTGTCATGCCAGTAGCGATGGATCAAACTGTGTTGAGCGCGCAGCACTTTCAGCACCGCCTGGTACTGTTCTTCGGTGAGTTGATACGGATCGCTGATGCCCAACTGCGGCTGAGTGGCTTTAACGAACAACGCAGCGTCCGCAATATAGATAGGGCCATCATAAGCCTGAACGCGGCCTTTATTGCTCTTGCCGTCCGGCAGATTTTGCTCAATAAAAACCACTTGCCAGCTATCCGGCGGCGTCGGGAAGGTTTTAGTGTTGTACATCAGCAGGTTCGGCCCCCATTGGTAAGGTGTGCCGTAAACTTTGCCGCCCACGTTAAACCAGTCGCCTTTAACCACGCGCGGATCGAGCGTTTTCCAGTTGGGAATCAATGCGGTATTAATTGGCTGCACGCGTTTACCCATAATCAAACGCAGCGAGGCATCGCCGGATGCCGTAACCAGATCGTAACCCCCTTTGGTCATCAGACTGACCATTTCATCGGAAGTCGCGGCGGTTTTAACATTCACCGCGCAGCCTGTCTCTTTTTCGAATTGCGTTACCCAGTCGTATTGTTTATCAGTTTGTCCGCGTTCGATATATCCCGGCCAGGCGATAATATCCAGTCGCCCTTCCGGTTTATCTAAATTGGTAGGCGGTTCGGCGGCGTGAGCGGTCATTATTGTCATGCTGAGCGCACACAGGCTGCTGCGGGCAAATGTCTTGCTCATAAGGTCTTACTCCTGTCGTAATTAATTGTTCAGCCGCCGTGCCGTAAAAATATCTCCTTGTTTAACCATAGACGGCGGCTTGCAGGCACACCTTCGCCCCTGAGAAAATTTAATCAGGTTGTGAGCTACCGCGCATTATGCCTTCTGTAAGGTTATCTTCTGGAGTATAGACAAGGAGTTAGGAAATATGACTGCTATTCGAAATTCATATTACCCAATCTAAGAGGAATTAAATTAAACGCTATTACAGCCGTTCTTGAATAAGTTTGCCTAATTGTTTTACCGCCTGTTCTTCACGTTCTCCCCACTGCCACGCGGTATTAAAACGAAAAAAACGTGACCAGTTTTCACCGGTAGAAAACATTTTACCCGGCGCAATACTGATATGATGCGTCAGTCCCGCCAGGCTCAATTCGCCGGCATCTAACGGCTCGGGGAGCTCCAGCCAGAGAAAATAACCGCTGTCATTATGATGAATTTTCACTTCCGCAGGCAGATAACGCAGCAGTGCCTGCCAGGCACGTTGTTTACGTTCCGCAAGCTGGCGACGCAGGCGACGAAGATGGGCGTCATATCGGCGCGTGGAAAGGTAATCCACCAGCGCAAGCTGCATCGGTGAGCTGGTGGAAAGCGTACTCATCAGCTGCAAGCGTTGAATTTTACGTGCATGTTTTCCGGCGGCGACCCAACCAATACGAAAACCAGGCACCAGACATTTCGAAAACGAAGAGCAATGCAAAACGCCATCGTGGCGATCCCACGCTTTCGCAGGCAGCGGTTTTTCCCGTCCAAAATAAAGTTCGCTGTAAACGTCATCTTCAATCAGCGTTACGTTGTACTGATTGAGCAACGCCACCAGTTGTGCTTTTTTTTGCGGCGTTAAGGTAAATCCGAGTGGATTCTGGCTATTAGTCATCAGCCAGCACGCTTTCACCGGATACTCCTGCAACGCCAGTTCCAGCGCCTGAAGATCGATCCCTTCTTTAACATCCGTCGCTACCGATAACGCTTTCAGCCGTAGCCGTTCCAGCGCCTGCAACGCGCCATAGAAACAAGGATTCTCTACTATCACCCAATCGCCCGGTTCAGTTACCGCTTGCAAACTGAGGTTTAATGCTTCTAACGCCCCGGCAGTGATGACAATTTCATCAGGAGAAATGGTGATGCCCTGTAAGGCATAGCGACGAGCAATAGCCTGACGCAGTTCTGCATTTCCTGGCGGTAAGTTTTCAATCACACTCATCGCTGTGGCGGTTTTGCTTACCTGCGCCAGCGAGCGGTTTAGTTGTTGGAGGGGGAAAAGTCGCGGGTCGGGAAAGGCCGAGGCAAACGGAACGACCGACGGATCGCGACTGGCCTGCAACATATCAAAAATATAAGTGTTGATATCGACTGCTTCATCTCGAGTGACTGGAATGACTGGCACTTTCGGCATTTTTATTGCCTGTGGCGCAACGTAATAACCCGACTGCGGTCGTGCGATAATATATCCCTGACTTTCGAGCAACTGATAGGCATGGCTGACAGTCATAAAGCTCATGCCAGAAAGCGCCACCTGGTCACGCAACGAAGGCAAACGATCGCCGGGTTGCCAGATACCCGACGCAATCTGCTCGCGTAATTGTTCTGCAAGCTGCTGGTATTTTTTCATTATCGAATCGTAATTATGTGCAGATGATTCGGCAGTCTATATCAGTTGTTAAAAATGACAACTTTTCGTTAACTGTAATTAAACCAGCACCAGCGATAACTCTTTGCCAAGCGCCTTTGCCGCGAGCTGGACGGCGTCGATTTTTGTCGCATGATGCAAGTTAAATAGACGAGTAATCTCCTGTTTAGGTTTGCCAATTCGCCTGGCTAACTCTTGCTGAGTGATTTCTGACTGTAAAAAAGCATTTAACAGCAATACCTTAGAGGCGACGCTCAAAGGTACTTCAATAAAGTGATCATGACTATTTAATGGCGAAGGTAACGGGATAAGCTCGTTATCTTCAAAATAAAAATCAAATGCGGTCAGTAAAGCATCTTTTGCCGCTTCCATCGCTTCAGCGACAGTTTCGCCCTGCGTCAACGCTTCAGGGATATCCACAAAAGAAACCATATAACCGCCTTCCGGCGCGGGTGTAAGAGTGACGGGATAACGCATAATTTCGACTGTCTCTCGCATGTCATTAACCTTTTTAATTGGCGATTAACTCAAACCGAGTTGTTTCAGGATTGCTTTACGCAATGGTTCTTTAATCTCATCGCAGGGGTGACGCGGCATGACACTGCGCATCCCATGAAACCTGAGTTTCAAATGGTTGCTGCCATTCGCTACATCGACGCCCTGAGATTCGAGCCAACGTCTGAACTCGCTTTGTTTCACATCGCCTCCCTGCCGCTGAGTATATCAACAAAGTAAACATTAGTGTTTACCTCCGTGTGTAATTTGCTCGAAAATAGCACTAAATCGCCGCAACGGCAGAATGCAATGCAAAATCAGGAAGGAAGATTCCAGAATTTCTTTGCGCTAATTTGCAAAACTGAATAATAACCTCAAGAAACGATCGGCATCATAGCGGCAAAAGGTAAGAAAAAGGTGGCAGGATGTTTACGAAGGCGTTATCGGTTGTCTTATTAACGTGTGCGCTGTTCTCAGGACAACTCATGGCAGGGCACAAAGGACATGAATTTGTGTGGGTAAAGAATGTGGATCATCAGCTGCGTCATGAAGCGGACAGCGATGAATTGCGTGCTGTGGCGGAAGAGTCGGCGGAAGGTTTGCGCGAGCATTTTTACTGGCAAAAATCGCGCAAACCAGAAGCGGGACAACGTTGAGTCGTTTGATGCCGGATGCGGCGTAACGCCTTACCCGGCAGGCAATATCATGCAGATTCAATAAGTTGTGAGTAACCAGAAAACTGGCGTTTTACCCTTTTCGCTTCGGCAATGTTTTCAGCAGCTCATCCGGACTTACGGATGCCACTACGCTTCCCGGTAACGGCATTTTCAGTATGTGATTTTTGATTTTGCCAATAACGTGCATCTCGCATGGGCGGCAATCAAACTTTAGCGTTAATACTTCATCGCCGTTAACCAGTTGCATTGGCGTAGCCTTCCAGCTTTTGATATGGCCTTTCGCCTGTTTCGGGCACAAATTAAAGGCAAAGCGCAGACAATGCTTGGTGATCATCACCGGGACTTCGCCCTTCTCTTCATGTGCCTCATACGCCGCGTCAATCAGCTGCACACCATAGCGATGATAAAATTCACGCGCTTTCTGGTTGTAAACGTTCGCGAGGAAACTCAGATGCGTTTGCGGATAAACCGGCGCAGGATCAGCAACCGGTTTACGGCTGCCGCGCTGGTAACTGGCAAGACGCGCAGCATCCAGCATGTCAGCAGCTTCACGGCGGAACTGGTTTAACAGACTGTTTGGTACAAACAGTGCCCCCGGCAAATTAATTTGCACATCGCGGGCGTAATAGATGGTTTGCCCCAGTTTTGCCAGACCATCCTTCAGATTGTTCATTGCTTTTTCGGCGTTATTGGCTTCGTCGAACTGCCCATCCAGCGTATGCGTGATGCTGACCCCCTCTTCACTGGTGAGGGTCAGAATCAATTGTTCCTGCCAACCGCCCAGTTCAATGTCTACCGCCACCCGACGTTCGCTGGAGGTTTTTGTCAGTGCCTGCTGCCAGTTATGATCAAGATTACGGTTTAGTGGGTGATGCGGGCGAATTTTGTGCAAATCTGCTGGCATTTCATTGGGCCAGACGCGGTACTGATTTTCTCCGGTTTTCTCGACCGTATTGGCACGAAAACCGACGACTTCACGTTTAATCAACACGTTCAGGCCATCGCCATTTGCCAGTGGATCGGTAACGGCAACATCGAGATGATCTTTCGCCA
Organism: Escherichia sp. Lx600-2; assembly: GCF_036662595.1. Taxonomy (NCBI): domain Bacteria; kingdom Pseudomonadati; phylum Pseudomonadota; class Gammaproteobacteria; order Enterobacterales; family Enterobacteriaceae; genus Escherichia; species Escherichia sp. Lx600-2. Next base: position 20,606 of record NZ_JAYQWM010000030.1, read on the forward strand.
CTTTCAATACTTCACCCACCGGCAGGCCGATAAATTTCGGCGAATCGAACGCGCCAATATCGCCTTTACGGGCATTCACAAAATAATCTGTGCTACCACGATGGAAAGTCTTTTCCGTCGATGGAACAAAGAAATGTTCAGTACGACCTGATGAAGCGCGCGTCAGATCACCACGTTCTTCAATAATGGCATCCAGCATCTGGCGATAATGGGCGGTGATATTCTTCACGTAGCTCATATCTTTGTAACGCCCTTCAATCTTGAAGGAGCGTACGCCAGCATCAATCAGCGCGCCGAGGTTGGCAGTCTGATCGTTATCTTTCATCGACAGCAGATGTTTTTCATAGGAAACCACCCGCCCCTGATCGTCTTTCAATGTGTATGGCAAACGGCACGCCTGTGAGCAATCGCCACGGTTGGCGCTACGCCCTGTTTGCGCATGAGAAATGTAGCACTGACCCGAATAGGCCACGCACAGTGCGCCATGAATAAAGAATTCAATGGTCGCGTCCGTGGCCTGGTGAATCGCGCGGATCTGATCAAGATTCAGCTCTCGCGCCAGCACAATCTGCGTGAAGCCAACATCAGAGAGGAACTTCGCTTTTTCTACTGTACGAATGTCGCACTGCGTACTGGCGTGCAGTTCAATCGGCGGAATATCAAGTTCCAGAATCCCCATATCCTGAACAATCAGCGCATCGACACCGGTCTGGTAGAGGTCAGTAATCAGCCGTTGCGCGGGTTCCAGCTCATCATCATGCAAAATGGTGTTAAGCGTGACGAAAATTTTTGCACCATAACGATGGGCAAACGGCACCAACTCGGCAATATCTTTCAGGCTATTACTGGCATTATGACGGGCACCAAAACCAGGGCCGCCGATATAAACAGCATCGGCACCGTGCAAAATAGCTTCGCGGGCAATGGCGGCATCGCGTGCCGGGCTTAACAGTTCAAGTCGATGAGAAGATACGGTCACATTCTTATCCAGTAGCTGAAAAATGGCGGCTATTTTAGCCACAAGCGCGACGTTGCGAAATAGTTTTCCCGCTTAACTGCGCGGGTAATGGATGAGGGAATGAAAATGTACGGTTTGCTCCCCACCATTACGATAGATATGCGTGACGTCTGCAGCAAATCGAACGCCTTCCCCACAATTAAGGGTCTGCCATTCACCATCAACGCACAGATCAAGTTGTCCATCAATGACGACGACATGTTCGATTACCCCCTTCTCATGGGGCGTCGATTCGCTTATTGCACCGGGTGCCATCTGAATCGAGAAGTGTTCAAAGCAGAGTTGTGGATCATAAGGAAACAGCGAAGTGATCACCATCGCCTGCTGTTGTGGATCATAAACTGAAGGCGTAGCGGACTGTGGCGGAGAAATAAATGTCGAAAAGGGCACGTTCAACCCAGTGGCAATTTTCCATAATGTCGCGACCGTCGGGCTGGACTCATTACGCTCAATCTGTCCTAACATTGCTTTAGAAACGCCCGTCGCTTCTGCCAGTCGCGAAAGACTCCAGCCGCGCTGCTGACGTAGTTGTTTAAGTGTGGTGGATAAAAAGCGAGCGAGATTTTCCATGCGACTCCTCCGGCAAAACGGAAGTTTATCACTTGTGCGTTATAACGGACAAATGCTACGGTGCCTGTACGCTATAACGCACGAGGTGACTATGCGTCTGTTTTCTGTTCCTCCACCCACGCTACTGGCGGGGTTTCTGGCGGTATTAATTGGCTACGCCAGTTCAGCGGCAATAATCTGGCAAGCAGCGATTGTCGCCGGAGCCACCACTGCACAAATCTCTGGCTGGATGACGGCGCTGGGGCTGGCAATGGGCGTCAGTACGCTGACTCTGACATTATGGTATCGCGTACCTGTTCTCACCGCATGGTCAACGCCTGGCGCGGCTTTGTTGGTCACCGGATTGCAGGGACTAACACTTAACGAAGCCATCGGCGTTTTTATTGTCACCAACGCGTTAATAGTCCTCTGCGGCATAACGGGACTCTTTGCTCGTCTGATGCGCATTATTCCGCACTCGCTTGCGGCGGCAATGCTTGCCGGGATTTTATTACGCTTTGGTTTACAGGCGTTTGCCAGTCTGGACGGTCAATTTACGTTGTGTGGAAGTATGTTGCTGGTATGGCTGGCAACCAAGGCCGTTGCGCCGCGCTATGCGGTAATTGCCGCGATGATTATTGGGATCGTGATCGTTATCGCGCAAGGTGACGTTGTCACAACTGATGTTGTCTTTAAACCCGTTCTCCCCACTTATATTACCCCTGATTTTTCGTTTGCTCACAGCCTGAGCGTTGCACTCCCCCTTTTTCTGGTGACGATGGCATCGCAAAACGCACCGGGTATCGCAGCAATGAAAGCAGCCGGATATTCGGCTCCTGTTTCGCCATTAATTGTATTTACTGGATTGCTGGCACTGGTTTTTTCCCCTTTCGGCGTTTATTCCGTCGGTATTGCGGCAATCACCGCGGCTATTTGCCAAAGCCCGGAAGCGCATCCGGATAAAGACCAACGTTGGCTGGCAGCTGCCGTTGCAGGCATTTTCTATTTGCTCGCAGGTCTGTTTGGTAGTGCCATTACCGGGATGATGGCTGCCCTGCCCGTAAGTTGGATCCAGATGCTGGCAGGTCTGGCGCTGTTGAGTACCATTGGCGGCAGTTTGTATCAGGCGCTGCATAATGAGCGTGAGCGTGAGCGCGACGCGGCGGTGGTGGCATTTCTGGTAACGGCAAGTGGATTGACGCTGGTCGGGATTGGTTCTGCGTTTTGGGGATTAATTGCCGGAGGCGTTTGTTACGTGGTGTTGAATTTAATCGCTGACAGAAACCGATAATAAAAAGCGCCATCTAACGATGGCGCGTCTGGAACTACTTTTTGTTAACGTCAAACATGGTGGCATCGGTCGCCATGTCATCAATAACTTGTTTAATATTTTCGAAAGCCATTGGCGTACTTTCGTTATTCAGGTCTTTACCTTCGCCCTGACGAACGACTTTGATAACCGGTTTATTAGTCGCTGCATCAATCAGCTCACCTTCAAAATACAAGCGTGTATCCATGGTACGGTGGCCTGTAGCCATTTGCGTCCCCGCAACCACTAATGCAACAGGAACCACTTCATAGAATTGCAGCCCTTCTTTACTGGTATCTACACCGGTAATGGCCCCACGGAAAATCAGACTACGCGGCCCCGCGGTGGTAACCAGTGGTTTACGCTGCGCTATCGCTTCTTTCATTTCGGTGTTGGTATAGTTCAAAATTCTACCCAGAACTTTCTGCCCTACCTGGGTCGAAGGTTTCGGTACCGGATAATAAGTGATTGGGTTCCAGACGATGCTGTCATATTTGCTTTGATCAAAACTCGGGTCTACCCAACGTAAAACCGGTTTACCTGTAGCCGAGGTTGTTTCTTTTAAATCAGAGTAATTGTTTAAAAAACCAGAATATTTATCTGGCTGGGTGATTTTAGAGGCACAACCAGACAGAGCCAACAAGCCGCATAAAGCTGCAACTTTCGCAAATGATGTGGTACGCATGAATAGTTTCCTGAGATGATTATATTACTTTTTAAGTTATAGCAAAAAGCGCCGCTTCGTGTTGTGGCAAAAAAAGTGTTGGTGAAAATAAATTTTTTTAGCCCCTTTTCAGACGACATAGTCAATGCCGCAAAAGGGGCTAAGTCAATCATCAGTAGTTAAATTTCAGTAAGTTAAGCTGCTAAAAAACTTCGACTACTGTGATTAATTTCACATCCCTTCGATAAAAAATATGCTTACCGAAAAGAAGGACAGTAAACCATCTCAGCGTGGGGAATTTTCACGCGCTTTGTTCTTACCGGGTCATTTTTTACGTGCCAGCATCGTGGCGAAACGCAGTTTAATACGATTACCGTTGGCGTCGGTGCGGTGCAGCTCGCCGACGTCTTCATTGTATTTCACCCTCTCCCAGCCTTCGTAATATCGACGTAATTCTCCCTCTTTGAAGGCAAACGGGAAGCCGACGGTACATGGATAATCAGCGGTATCCATCGCCGCCACAATCAGGTTGTAACCGCCAGGTTTAGTGCAACGTTGCATATTAGCAATCAGCCCTGGGATGGTTTTAGCCTCAAGGAACATCAGCACCACAGTCGAAAGAATAAAATCGTACTGTCCAGCAAATGTGAGGTTATTCAGATCAACGACCCGAGTGTGTAAATTATCCAGATTTTCAATAGATTTAATGCGCTCGACGTTGGCGATACTCATGGCATTTTTATCCCATGCGTCAACATCATAACCATTGGCTGCCAGGTAAAGACTGTTACGACCATTGCCACAGCCCAGATCCAGCGTTTTACCCGGTTTAACCACTTTCACCGCTTCCAGTACTTCAGAGTGTGTGCGGGTTAATTCATATTTATCAGTAAAATAGTTTTCGTCACGAATAATCATTCTTTGTCCTCTGCTTTCATTAAAACGGCGCGCTCGGTTCTGACTAACAATTTTCCCTGCATCAGAAGCGCAAAAGTACGGATGAGCAGTATTGCAATAATAAAATTGGTAAAGATAAACAGCGGCACCGCCAGCGTATGGAAAAATCCATTATCGCTGCCACTCCCCAGATGCAAACCGGTGGTTGCCAGTGCAGATACGCCGAACGAGAAACTCCAGAATGAAGCATTAAATGGCTGGGAGAGATACCATGGCATCAGACGTAGCATAAACAGCAGTTGCAGCAGTCCATAACCGAAAAGCATTTTCGCCAGCGTGTCACCCTCGCCGCCGTTGACGCTCAGCCAGGCACTACAGGCCACCAGCGCAGGAGCGAGTTGAATGCCGAGAGATGTCCGCAGTGCCGTGGGTAATTCTCCCGAACTGCGCAGACGCTGCAAGATCACCGGTTCAAGGCTTAGCCATGAGAAAACGCCTGCGCCTAAAAACACCAGACCGGCGTCGGTGTAGCCCAACGCACCACAGGCCATTGCGCTGATAAAGTTGTTGGCAACTGTCGGCAGATACAGTCCAGGCGTGGTAGCTTCTTCAGGGTGAGATCCGCGCCATAATCCCGCAGTTTGCCAGGCGGCATAAGCCAACTGAACCACGACACCAAAACTGAACAGGCACACCGCCAGTGGGCGAAACCACGGAACAAAACCAATCGCCACCAGCATCGTCGTTGCCGGAAACAAACTCACAAAACTGCTCAGCACTGGATGGCGAACTTCCGCCAGCACGCTATGCGGAAAGCGTATGAGTCGGGTAATAAATGCGCTAGTCAATAATCCCCAGATGATCATCGCCAGAATCACCAGCCCATCCCCTAACCAGTGGCTGACCTGCCAAACCTGACTGGCATAGCGCCAGGCAAATCCCATTCCTATCGTCCCCAACACAATACCAAAGTAGCCTGCCGGCAAATTGAGCACTTTATCGCTCTGCATCTTCTTACTCATTTTGTTTAATTTATAAAGTATATTTGAAATGCATTTTATGGAATTTTCTCGAGCATAGCCAGAGCCGCAGAATTTGCTACGGTTATAGTAAGTCACCTGTGGGAAAACGCTATGCGCAAATATCGTCTAAGTGAAGACCAGCGAGCCTTTAGTTATCAGGATGATGGCACTAAAAAAAGTGTGTTATTACGGCAGATTATCGCCATGAGCGATTTTAACGATGTGATAGCAGGAACCGCTGGCGGCTGGATCGATCGCGAAACGGTGTTAGCACAGGAAGGAAATTGCTGGATTTACGACCAGAATGCTATTGCGTTCGGCGGAGCGGTGATTTCCGGTAATACGCGCATCACCGGCACCAGCGTGCTGTGGGGAGAGGTTTACGCAACGGATAATGTCTGGATCGATAATAGTGAAATCAGCCAGGGTGCATATATAAGTGACAGTGTCACCATTCATGACTCACTGGTTTGCGGGCAATGTAGAATATTTGGTCACGCCTTAATTAATCAACATTCTATGATCGTCGCAGCACAAGGCTTAACGCCCGACCATCAACTCCTGCTCCAAATTTATGATCGCGCAAGGATTAGCGCCTCGCGTATTGTCCACCAGGCACAAATTTATGGCGATGCCGTCGTCCGGTATGCTTTTATTGAACATCGCGCCGAAGTTTTTGATTTTGCCAGTATTGAAGGTAATAAAGAGAACAACGTCTGGCTATGCGATTGCGCTAAAGTCTACGGTCACGCGCAGGTGAAAGCTGGCATAGAAGAAGATGCCATTCCAACGATTCATTACAGTTCGCAGGTGGCGGAATATGCCATTGTGGAAGGTAATTGTGTGTTAAAACATCATGTCTTGATTGGCGGAAATGCCGTGGTACGTGGTGGACCGATTCTGCTCGACGAGCAGGTTGTAATACAAGGTGAGAGCCGTATTACAGGTGCGGTGATAATTGAAAACCATGTGGAGTTAACCGACCACGCCGTCGTTGAAGCCTTTGATGGCGACACGGTTCATGTCCGTGGTCCAAAAGTCATTAACGGCGAGGAGCGCATTACGCGAACGCCGCTGGCAGGGTTATTATGAATCGATAATACGCGCGTATAAGTTCACATCATCATAGGCATCATTCAGAAACTCAGCCTGTTTCAGGCAACCTTCAAGGATAAAACCATTGCGCAAAGCGACCTGGTTGCTTTGCGGATTGTCCACCCGACATTTGATCACGAAGCGTCTAAGTTCACCAGACTGGGCGTAATGATGAATCAGTGCCTGCAGCGCCTGAGAAATGATCCCCTGCCCCTGATGAGATTCGTCCAGCCAGTAGCCTATTTCAGCGGTTTTATTCAGTGGTTCAATACGATTAAACGAGATAACGCCGATAAGTTCATCTTCTTTGAAAATCATGAACATTTTGGCATAGCCGCGTTGATGCAACATCACATTACCCTGCACCGTTTTTCGCGTGTCCTCTTCACTCTGAACGAACTGCGGCCAGTTTAGCGACTGCTGTAACCAGGTTTTATTTTTACAGATTAACTGATAAAGAGGAGTGACGTGATTTTCTGCAACAGCATGTAATTCAAGTGATTCGCTTACTTTTATCGTTTCAGTCATCTTATCTCCAGTCAATCCATGCAGTTGTTAAAAAAGCCGCCTGGCTGGCGGCTTAGGAAAGTTTACACCTCTTTGACGCTCTCCTGCTGCAGGATTTTGAGCATCTCATCTTTTAACTGTAGCTTTTGTTTTTTCATGCGGACCACTTCCGCATTGTACCCTCGACCGTCGGAACCTTCCTTTCTGGCAATTTCATGATCAAGTTTATTGTGTTTATCGAACAAGGACATAAAGCGAGGATTTTCGTTTTTCAGACGGGATATTAAATCTCGATATTCTGGAAACATACGCACTCCCTGTTAGTGGCTGACAAGGTGTATCTGAAATACACACCATCAGATTACTCATTTAACTTAGGGAAAAATGCGAGCGGGATCGTGTTTAACCAGACGGCACCTCCCGAAGAAGGTGCCGAAGAAAAAACGATTAACTCATCACGCGGTCGTCAACATACTGACGTTTATCCGGCGCTGGCGGGAAATACTGATACAGCCATGTTTCACTGATAGCGTCGCCCTGACAACGCAGATACATCCGCATATCGACCGGATCAGTGGAGTCCGACGTCGGATACCAGTCAAACTGAATACGATAACCATCAATGGGTTCAATATAAAGAATTTCGATTTGCTTCGCTTCCCCACTGGAAAGCGTAATCACCGGCTCAATGCCTTTTGGTGCGGCAGCTTTCAGATCACCACCAACGAAATCGACGGCAAAACGACGCGCCCATTTTTCGGGATAGTGTTCACCTGGCGCCCAACCTTCCGGGAAACCGCCCATGCCGGTACGCGTCGCCATAACGCGCGCTAATGGGCAATGAACAGGCGGTTGCGCACTCCAGTACAGACGATACTGGAATGCAAACTCATCACCCGCCTTTACAGCTTTTTCTGGCTGCCAGAAGCAGACAATGTTATCCAGCGTTTCGCCCGTTGTTGGGATTTCCATCAGGCCGATGGTGCCCTTACCCCACTTGTTACGCGGTTCCACCCACAGACTTGGGCGTTTGTTATACCAGCCCATAATGTCCTGATAATGGGAGAAGTCACGATCCAGTTGCAATAAACCAAACCCTTTCGGGTTGTTGTCGGTGTAAGCATTGAACTGCAATTTTTGCGGATTATTCAGCGGACGGCAAATCCACTCGCCGTTGCCCCGCCACATGGACAGACGATCAGAGTCATGAATTTGCGGATGAATGGTGTCGCACATCCGACGTTCATTAGTACCGCAGCTGAACATACTGGTCATCGGCGCAATGCCCAGCTGTTTAATGTCTTTGCGCGCATACAGGTGATTTTCCACATCCATAATCACCTGACTTTTCTCACAATGGATAGTGAACTTATAGGCACCAGTAATGCTGGCACTATCGAGCAACGCATAAACGGTAAAGGTAGTTGCCCCCGGTTTTACCGTATCAAACCAGAAGGCGGTAAAGTCGGGGAACTCTTCTTTACTGTCGGTGTAAGTGTCGATCGCCAGGCCGCGGGCCGACAAACCGTATTGATATGTATCATCAACGGCGCGGAAATAACTCGCGCCGAGGAATGATACTACATCACGGCGCGCCAGTTCGGGGGCTTTAAACACGCGAAAACCGGCAAAGCCGAGATCGCTTTGCCCTTCTAATTGTTTGGTATCAACACCTGCATCGTTGTATTTGAACAACTCCGGGCGAAAGTGAATTTCACGCGCCAGATGTGTTGCTGGATCTACAGAAAACATACGAACGCGGCGACGGAATCCCATTCCCATATGGAAGAACTGAGCGTCCAGTTGACGGTTCTCAACGTTATGCCAGAGCGATTTCTCGGCGTCGTATTGAATACTGTTATAAGCCTGCGGCGTCATTGTCGCCAGAGTGTCAGGTAACGGACGAGGCGCACCACGCCACGCTGTTTGCGCTAAGTCATGCGCCATTGACTGAAGAATGGAGAAGTCAAAACGCTGGGTTTGCCCGTCGGCAATATCAGAATCTGCCGCGAATGCCGCCTGAGAAAAAAGAGAAGCAATGCCGCTGGTACCGCACACGGCGGCCATAGCCATTGAACCTTTAATAAATCGTCTACGATCCATACCTGAAAGTGAGTCCTTCTGGTGTTGTGAATGGTCCCGCGCTGGTCGTTTTCAGCGGCAAGAAAGTGCTTATTTATGACCGCTCACTCTAGACAATATTTATTAATAATCCAATTGTTGAACTGAGAGAATATGCATAAATCGGGAATTTTTTTATGTCGATGGGATGAGCCTGATTCGTTTGTAAAATCAGGCAAATTTTTGCAAAGGCGGATGGTCAGAATTTAAAGCAAACCACAGCGACGTTTACTGCGTTCTTCCGCTTCCTGATAAAGCTGGAACTCATCCAAAACCGGACAACCCAACGCCTGCTCAAATGCTTCGCGACTGGCATTACCGTGGCTGCGCGCCTGCGTTTCATTACCCAGATTTGACTGGAAGATCCCCGCCGCGCTAACGGGCAAGAAATCTTCATAGGTAATGGGTTGCGCCGCGACCCAACCACGTTCAATTAAGGGCTGTGGATCGTCTCCGGGATGAATCGCCTGACGATGCGCCTCACCTGAAGGCGTCAGACGGTACCGGAACCATGCCAGCCCTTGCTGACGCATTAAAAACTCACTGTCAGGAAAAGTGCGGAAGGTTTCCTGTAAATGCATTTGGTGAGTGAGATTATCCTGCCCGGTTCCAGCGTTACGCAGAAGATCATCATACAGTTGTCGCCCTTTCGGCGTTAATGCCACGCCACGCTGCTCAATTTCACCAAAGCGCGCAGTATGCGTGCCCTGTTTCTGCCCCGCAAACAACACCGTCTCTTCCAGTGCTTTAAAGCTGGTCTGGCGTAGTAAAATCGGTACCTCGCGGCGCGGCGGCCCTTCGATCAGAATTTTTGGTTCAATTCCGCATTCAGGCATCATCGACTGCACCCGGTCAATATCCAGCGTACGTGGCGTCAGATGGTTGATATGGCATCCAGGAAAACAGACCACATCAGCAATCAACCGATGTTCGTTGTGCAAGGCGCGATAGGTTTCTTCATCTACCGTTGCTGACTGGTGCCAGCGAAACGTTTCCAGGGCTTCCTGCACAAACTCCTGTGCCTGTGTTTCGTTAAAACCGCCCCGCTGGTCATACTCCTCTAACAGTTGTCGACAACGTGGGGTGAAGATATCGCGCTGACGCAGAATCTCCGCCGCTTTCTGGCGCAAAATTTCGTCCTCGATAAGCTCAAGGCGGAGTAAGGAGGTAAAAACGCGGAAGGGATTACGCGCCAGAGAAGAATCATCAATGGGCCGAAATGCTGTCGAATGTACCGGCACCCCTGCCTGCGAGAGATCGTAATAGCTCACCGGGTACATCCCCATAATGGCAAACATCCGCCGAAGAGTAGCAAGCTCTTGTGCAGTCCCAACGCGAATCGCCCCATGACGTTCAACATTCAGTCGCGCCAGCTCGTCTGCATTTACCATTTTTTCGTGCAGTTGAGGATTGTTTTCCAGCACAGCCAGATTCACATCAGCTACCAGTTCCAGCAGCGTGCCATATTGCGGAACTTCTTGCTGGTACATGGCTGACATTGCCTGCGAAAACTGTTCCCGAATCTCATCCGCCGTGATGCTGTTCGCCATAGTGTCTGCCTCCAGTGGTCAGTAATCTGGAGTGTAGGTAACCGCATTCACTCTGGCGGGAAGAATTTACAAACTGTGATCTCGCCGCGAAAACATCAATATTATCCATTTTGCTGTAACATAATTGCTTTAATTGTTAATAATATTTTGCAATCAAGTTATCATAAGCAAACAACTTCACTTGTCAGCGACACCGCTTCGTTTTTAACATCGCTTATGGAAAAAAATAGTCTGTTTAGTCAGCGCATCCGTTTGCGCCACCTTCATACATTCGTAGCTGTCGCACAACAAGGAACTTTGGGGCGCGCGGCTGAAACCCTTAATTTGAGTCAACCTGCGCTCTCTAAGACATTAAATGAACTGGAGCAGCTGACGGGCGCTCGCTTGTTTGAGCGTGGTCGTCAGGGGGCGCAACTTACCTTACCCGGCGAACAATTTTTAACGCATGCAGTCAGAGTACTTGACGCCATCAACACTGCCGGACAGTCGCTTCATCGTAAAGAAGGTCCTAATAATGATGTCGTCAGGGTTGGTGCACTACCTACTGCGGCACTGGGGATATTACCTTCGGTTATAGGTCAGTTTCATCAGCAACAAAAAGAGACGACCTTGCAAGTTGCGACAATGAGTAACCCTATGATTCTGGCGGGTTTGAAAACCGGGGAAATCGATATCGGCATTGGTCGGATGTCAGATCCTGAACTGATGACCGGGCTTAATTACGAACTGCTGTTTCTTGAATCGCTGAAGCTGGTTGTCCGCCCTAATCATCCGCTACTTCAGGAGAACGTAACGCTAAGCCGGGTGCTGGAATGGCCGGTCGTTGTATCACCAGAAGGCACTGCGCCACGCCAGCATTCAGATGCATTAGTGCAGAGCCAGGGATGTAAAATTCCTTCGGGTTGTATCGAAACGCTGTCTGCTTCGCTATCCCGTCAACTTACGGTTGAATACGATTACGTGTGGTTTGTCCCTTCTGGCGCTGTAAAAGACGACCTGCGTCATGCCACGCTGGTGGCCCTGCCTGTTCCGGGACATGGTGCAGGCGAACCGATTGGAATACTGACCCGCGTAGATGCGACGTTCTCTTCTGGTTGCCAGTTGATGATTAACGCTATTCGAAAATCAATGCCGTTCTGAAAGGTGAAGGGATCTGTCGATCCCTCCTTGAACATTTTCACACCGTAGCGAAACTAACTTGTTCACCCGCTCCGCGAGGTTCTGCCGACACAGAATGTTTGTTCAGACGGAATACGTCCACCGCCTCAGTTAATCGTGCCGCCTGTTCTTCAAGGGACACCGCCGCTGCTGAGGCCTCTTCTACCAGAGAAGCATTCTGTTGCGTCACCTTATCCATTTCAGAAATCGCCTGGCTAACCTGAGTTATGCCTCTACTTTGTTCATCCGAGGCAGCGGCGATTTCCTGCATGATATGTGTGACACTCGCGACGGCATCAACAATAGTGCTCATGGTTTTCCCTGCCGTTGCCACCTCATCCGACCCCAGGTCAATTAACCTGACTGATTCACTGATCAAGCCTTCAATCTCTTTCGCCGCCTGAGCGCTGCGGCTTGCGAGTGTCCGTACTTCGCTGGCGACAACGGCAAATCCACGCCCTTGCTCACCCGCTCGCGCAGCTTCAACGGCAGCATTCAGTGCCAGAATATTCGTCTGGAAAGCAATACTGTTGATGACGGCGGTGATCTCAGAAATTTTCTTCGAACTCGTGGAGATAGCGCCCATCGTTTTTACTACACCGGAAACCGTCTGCCCACCATCGCTGGCTTTAATAGAAGCCTCTTGCGCCAGTTTACTGGCATAATGCGCGTCATCCGCATTCTGTTTCACCGTCGCAGTGAGTTGCTCCATGCTGGCGGCAGTTTGTTCAATTGCCGCCGCTTGTTCTTCGGTGCGAGATGAAAGGTCCGCATTGCCAGCGGAAATTTCGCTGGTGCCACGATAAATCTCTTCCGCGCCCTGTCGAACAGTCCCTACTGTCATCCCCAGTGAATGCTGCATTTGCTGTAAATGACGACTTAAGCGACCGATTTCATTACGACCCGCCGGTTCATCATTCATCGTCAGATCGCCACTGGCGATTTTTTCAATCCGTTGTGCGGCATGTTGCAGTGGACGAATGACGATCTGTCGTAGCACCATAAATGTTATCAGCGTCATGACCAGGGCAAGCACAAACGCGCCAATCATGAACATCCCACCCACGCGGGTGCGCTGATGGGCCAGTTCCGCCAGTTGGTTGGCTCTGATGCTACGTATCTTAACGGCTTTGTTCAAAATATCGGTATAAGCATTATCCAGCGTTCGGATCTGCTCACTTTCATGATTGATAATTGCTTCAAACATACCATTTTTGGCATATTTCAACATAGGTTGCATACCCGTGATATAAGCCTGAAAGCGTTGATTTAATTCAGTGTCGAGGGCTTCATCAGCAGGTGTTTTCACCGGCCGATTCTGATAAGCACGATAACCTTGCTGCGACTGTTTAATCTCCGATTCGGCTTGCGCAATATTTCGCTTCATTGCTTCCATTTCCGCAATACGACTCGCAGCCCCGGCCTGAATCATATTGATCCGGGCTGAACGCAAAAAATCTGAACTGTTCGCTAACCCGGTCCGAATCTCAATCTCCGCAGTAACATCACGCTGATCGCGATCGGCCTGCCAGAGGAAATAGCCAGCCAGGGCTGAACTTAATGCGAATAGAACTAAGATACCGCCTAGAATGCAGGCAAATAACGGAACCAACCTGATGTGATGCAAAAAACCTAATCGCTGTGAGGGAGTTGTATTCATTACCGTTGTCTCTCGTCCAGGTTTACTCCTGATAGAAAGTCATCGGCATTTGACGGTAATTACTTACGACTAAAAGCCTCTTTGCGTCACATTTTTACAACAATTATTGCAGAGAAGATTAATGCCATTGGAATGAAGAGAGTAACGAATGGTTAAACTGGCTAACCCGAATGACGAAAAATTCTGGAAAACAGCACGCAATTTCGTCAGGTGATTATTTTCGTCCCTAAGGAAACCACATAGGATGCTCACGGGTGCCTGAGACTTTCTGTTTTCAGGCTAACCGGGAATCAGAAAGACGAAGGCCCCGACCGATATTTCTATCAACTGTACTGCACCCATTTTGTTGGACGATGAAATGGAATAGCCCCTAATATGTCAAAGCCAAAATACCCTTTTGAAAAGCGCCTTGAAGTCGTGAATCACTACTTCACAACTGATGATGGTTACAGGATCATCTCGGCACGTTTTGGTGTCCCCCGAACCCAGGTCAGGACATGGGTTGCCCTCTATGAAAAACATGGAGAAAAAGGTTTAATTCCCAAACCTAAAGGCGTTAGTGCTGATCCAGAGTTGCGTATTAAGGTCGTGAAAGCTGTGATCGAGCAGCACATGTCCCTTAATCAGGCTGCTGCTCACTTTATGCTTGCTGGTAGTGGTTCTGTAGCCAGGTGGCTGAAGGTCTATGAAGAGCGCGGAGAAGCTGGTTTACGCGCGCTCAAGATTGGCACCAAAAGAAACATTGCAATATCAGTTGATCCAGAAAAAGCGGCATCAGCATTGGAGCTGTCAAAAGACCGACGCATTGAGGATCTTGAAAGGCAAGTTCGATTTCTTGAAACGCGGCTTATGTATCTAAAAAAGCTGAAAGCCTTAGCTCATCCCACGAAAAAGTGAAAGTACTCAACGAGCTAAGGCAGTTTTATCCTCTTGATGAGCTTCTCAGGGCTGCGGAGATACCGCGCAGTACGTTTTATTATCATCTAAAGGCTCTCAGCAAGCCTGACAAGTATGCGGACGTTAAAAAGCGTATTAGTGAGATTTATCACGAGAATAGAGGCCGATACGGATACCGTAGGGTAACGCTGTCTCTTCATCGAGAAGGGAAACAGATTAACCATAAAGCTGTTCAGCGCCTGATGGGAACCCTCTCACTTAAAGCAGCGATTAAGGTCAAGCGATACCGCTCTTACAGAGGAGAGGTAGGGCAAACCGCCCCTAATGTTCTCCAAAGAGATTTCAAGGCTACGCGGCCAAACGAGAAGTGGGTTACCGATGTTACTGAATTTGCAGTCAATGGGCGCAAGCTGTATTTGTCTCCAGTAATAGATCTCTTCAACAACGAAGTTATTTCTTACAGCCTTTCGGAAAGACCAGTGATGAACATGGTTGAGAATATGCTCGATCAGGCATTCAAAAAGCTTAATCCTCACGAGCATCCTGTTCTGCACTCTGACCAGGGATGGCAGTATCGTATGAGAAGATATCAAAATATCCTTAAAGAACATGGTATTAAACAAAGCATGTCCAGAAAAGGCAATTGTCTGGATAATGCTGTGGTGGAGTGTTTCTTTGGAACCTTAAAGTCGGAGTGTTTTTATCTTGATGAGTTCAGTAATATAAGCGAACTGAAGGATGCTGTTACGGAATATATTGAATACTACAACAGCAGAAGAATTAGCCTGAAATTAAAAGGTCTGACTCCAATTGAATATCGGAATCAGACCTATATGCCTCGTGTTTAACTGTCCAACTTTTTGGGGTCAGTACAAACCGAGGCCAACGAATGAACCAAGCAATTCAGATGTTAGCCTCTTACCCGCCATCCGGCAAGGAGAAAGGCTATGAAGCGCAACCCTCTGGTGGTGTGTCTGCTCATTATCTGCATTACGATTCTGACATTCACACTCCTGACCCGACAAACGCTCTACGAACTGCGGTTCCGGGACGGTGATAAGGAGGTTGCTGCGCTCATGGCCTGCACGTCCAGGTAAGGGCAAGCGCGGGGATTTTCCCCGCGCATCTGACTAGCAGATTCATTTTCTCATGGCACCCCTTTTACACTTCAGTTAGTGCATGTTTTTTTCGAGGCACTAATAGAACCATCATTACAGACAAATTTGCCGCCTGCCGTACAGTGTGAGATCCCCCCTTTCGAACCAGAACAGGGTTTGCGCCCAGCATCGGCATAAAAGGAAACAAGCGTTCCCATAAACAAAATAAGTGCCAGTTTTTTCATATAACCTCCATGGTTTATCGAATCTTATGTTCGATTTGAACGTTATACGCTGGTTTATTTTGATACCGTTGATGAGATCAAAGATCGGGTGAATTGATTAAAAATAAGCCAGATGGACGTATGGGCAAGGATTATGGTTTTATTTGTCATACAAATAAATATAATAGGCGCTTCCGATGTAGACCCGTATTCTTCGCCTGTACCACGGGTCGGTTTTAGTACAGGCGTTTTCTTTAAATATCCTTCAGGAACGTTTACGCGGCATCATGCGTAGAAGTGTGTTGTCCTTCCAGAAATAGTGGTGTGCCAGTGCAGCCGCAGCGTGCAAACCGATGACAAAATATCCCAGATTCGCCAGCGTTTCATGCCACGACTTTAAGCTATCTACCCGTTCGAAATTGGCCTCTGAAGCGTAAGGCATCGTCAAACCAAACGCAAACCACGGGTTGCCCCGGTTATACATCATCACCAAACCAATCACTGGCAGCGCAAAAAACAGGAGATAAATCACCAAATGTCCCAAATGCGCCAGTCCCGTCATCATCGGTTTCGGCTTAGGTATAATCGGCGGGGTTGGGTATTTCAGTCTTAACAAAAGACGAACCACCATCAGCACGAGAATTGAGATGCCACAGGAAACATGAATCATGTTGATGAGCGGCCGATCGCTACGTGGGAAGAAACCCCGAAACTCCATTGCGCAATACGCTGCGATAACCAGCAAAAAGACCAGCCAGTGAATGCTGATTTGTAACCTTGAGTATTTATTTTTCATAACATTTCCTGCTTTAACATAATTTTCCGTTAACATAACGGGCTTTTCTCAAAATTTCATTAAATATTGTTCACCCGTTTTCAGTACGTTACGTTTCACTGTAAGAATGGAGATTGCCCATCCCGCCATCCTGGTCTAAGCCTGGAAAGGATCAATTTTCATCCGAACGTTCCTGACAGGAGAAAACCATGAGTAAAGTTGGTATTAACGGTTTTGGTCGTATCGGTCGACTGGTGTTGCGTCGATTACTTGAAGTCAAAAGCAACATAGACGTTGTCGCTATTAATGATCTCACTTCTCCAAAAATTCTCGCCTACCTGCTGAAACATGATTCAAACTACGGACCGTTCCCCTGGAGCGTTGATTTTACGGAAGATTCACTTATCGTTAATGGGAAAAGTATCGCGGTTTACGCCGAAAAAGAGGCTAAAAATATTCCGTGGAAAGCGAAAGGTGCAGAAATCATTGTCGAATGTACTGGCTTTTATACCTCCGCCGAGAAATCGCAGGCGCATCTTGATGCTGGCGCGAAGAAGGTGTTGATTTCCGCCCCTGCCGGTGAAATGAAAACTATCGTTTATAACGTCAATGACGACACTCTGGATGGCAACGACACCATTGTTTCCGTGGCATCATGCACTACTAACTGTCTTGCGCCGATGGCCAAAGCCTTGCATGACAGTTTCGGGATAGAAGTCGGCACGATGACGACCATTCATGCCTATACTGGCACCCAGTCACTGGTGGATGGCCCGCGTGGTAAAGATTTACGTGCTTCACGCGCCGCGGCAGAAAATATCATTCCCCACACTACGGGGGCGGCAAAAGCCATTGGTCTGGTGATACCGGAACTGAGCGGCAAACTGAAAGGTCATGCGCAACGCGTACCGGTGAAAACAGGTTCGGTCACTGAGCTGGTGTCCATTCTCGGAAAAAAAGTGACTGCCGAAGAGGTGAATAACGCACTTAAACAAGCAACCACCAATAACGAGTCATTTGGTTATACCGATGAAGAAATAGTCTCTTCCGATATCATTGGCAGCCATTTCGGTTCAGTGTTTGATGCCACGCAAACGGAAATTACCGCCGTGGGCGATTTACAACTGGTGAAAACGGTCGCCTGGTACGATAACGAATATGGCTTCGTCACGCAGCTTATTCGCACCCTCGAAAAATTCGCTAAACTCTGACGCGCACAGGCGGAGGGAAAAAACCTCCGCCTCTTTCACTCATTAAGACTGTAAATAAACCACCTGGGTCTGCAGATATTCATGCAGGCCATGTTTACCATCTGCGCCGCCAATACCGGATTTACGCCATCCGGCGTGGAAGCCTTGCATAGCTTCGAAGTTTTCACGGTTGATGTAAGTTTCACCAAACTTCAGCCCTTTAATGGCTTTCATCGCGACGTTCAGATTTTGGGTATAGATTGATGAGGTCAGGCCGTAATCACTGTCATTAGCCATTGAGATAGCATCTTCCAGCGTGTCAAATGCGACCACCGGCAGCATCGGGCCAAAGGTTTCCTCATGCATAATCGACATTTCCTGGCGAACATCCAGCAGCAATGTCGGCGGATAATAATATCCTTTCCCCTCTACCGCTTTGCCACCCAACGCCACTCTCGCCCCTTCTTCTACTGCGCGCGCCACTTTTTGCTCGACCCTTTCCAGCGCCGCGGCGTTAATCAACGGCCCCATCGCAATGTCGTTGCGTTCAGCGGGGTTACCAAATTGAACCGCCTGCATCGCTTCACCCAGCCGATTGACGAACTGATCATAAATGCCTTTCTGTACATAAACACGTTCTGCACAGTTACACACTTGCCCACTATTAATGACGCGTGAATCAACGATGGCTTTGACTGCCAGTTCAAGATCGGCATCGTCCATTACGATAGCTGGTGCTTTACCCCCCAGTTCCAGGCACACTTTGGTGATGTTTTTCGCCGCAGTCGCCATGATCTTCTCACCTGCAGAGACGCTGCCTGTCATACTGACCATTGCGACCTTTGGGTTACCCGCCAGTTCTTGCCCAACGGTTTCACCACGCCCCAGAACAAGGTTAAACACGCCGCGCGGAAGGCCTATTTCATCGACGATTTTGGCGAATGCAATCGCATTGTTTGGCGTAAATTCACTGGGTTTAATGACGATGGTATTACCGGTCAAAAGAGCGGGAGCCATTTTGCGGGCAATGAGGAAGAACGGGAAGTTCCACGGCAGAATGCCGGTAGTCACGCCAAGTGCACGTTTAAATAGTAGAATATTTTCTCCTGGACGATCGCTTTGAATAATCTCGCCTTCATAACGCCGTGCCCACTCAGCCATGTAATCGATATAGTCCGCAGTAAAAGCCACTTCGACTTCAGCCAGCTGCTGGATCTTGCCCCCTTCTTCAACAATCAGCGCACTGATTTCACTGGCGCATTCGCGGATCCCGGCGGAGATTTTGCGCAACCAACTGGCGCGTTCAATGGCAGGCAACGCTTCCCATTCAGGTTGTGCACGTTCTGCTGCATCGATTGCCTTACGGGCATCCTCGGCCTGACCATCGGGAATGCGGGAAATGACAGCCTCTGTAGCAGGGTTTACCACATCAATCCATGCGTCTCCACGCCAGGTAACAAACTGTCCATCAATATACATAGGATGTTGAACGGGTACTGACATGGGCGACTCCTGTGATTTATATGTTTGTTTTTGGTAAATACATTGTTAATTAACATCAATCATCATAGAGACGGCATCGTGAAAAGACAATTCTGTGAAGGGCTTCATAAAAACAAGTGTAAAAGGAATAAAAGGCAGAAATAAAAGTCAGGAGTCATGCCCGTTTGCAAACAAGTGGTTCACAAACGGGCAATTTTTAACGTAACGAGCGACTTTCCATCGCCTCGATGAGCACCGCATCGTGTTTCAGCGTTTGCCATGCCTGAATGACTTCTGCCGGAAAATCAACGTGAACGATAAAATCTCGCCCGCGGGGACCGTAGCCATCGCTATCATCGCGTAAACGCGGCAGCTCGCCAGTGAGTAGTGAGAGATAACGCTCAACCGGCCATAATCCTTGTAACTGATTAATAAAGATTACACTGTCTGCGTTATTTCCTAACTGAGGAACGAATCCGGGATAACTCAACCAGCGGGGTGCATCGGGATTGTCCCCGGTCATACGGCGGAACGTTGCCATCGTGCGCCGCTGCATGGTGGGGTCCTGTACAACGATAGCCGTATGAACTCGTTCTACGGCCTGATTCAATAGCGCGATGCTAAAGCGTGCGTTTTCACCGCAGTTTGTTGACTGGTCTTCAATCCAGATTTTTTCATGCGGAATATGCCAGAACTGATGAGCGATATCCGCCAGGATGGTCGCTTCTGCTCTGCCAGTGGTGCGGATAGTGTTGTAGTGCGGATGCTGTGCGATGGCGCTATACAAAAAAGTTGTCGAGTGACCGATACCACCACTAATCAGTAAAGGAATTTGCTGATCGCGAGCAATATTACATGCCGCATCGATAGTCGGCATAACCGCATTTCCTGCAAGTATGACGCAATCAGCCTGATACGGCACCTCACCGGAGAAATCATCCTGCGCCAGCCACTGTCCGATAACATTTATGGCATCTATAGTTGCCGTCGAAAGCGTCGGAAACGGGGTAATGTTCATGGTTCCTCCTTATCGTTCCCTTAAGAATACTGCGTGAGATAATAGTGAGAAGCGGAGCACTCTGAAAGGAGGAAGTCGTATTTCCTTAACCGCCACTCCGCAAGCCTGACATATCTTTTAAGGAAATGCTGTAGATAAACATTATTCATCTTGCAGCAGAGAATTGTATTTTTCTGAATTCCTGAATTTTTGCCCTTACCGTTTTAGAATTAATAAAAAACCCGGCGCTAAATGCTTACCGGGTTTTAGATTTATCAGGCAAATAGCAGGGTTAACCGCTAATCTGCTCCATCGCCTGCAAAATACGCTTATCTGAAATCGGATAAGGCGTACCAAGTTGTTGAGCGAAGTAACTAACGCGCAGCTCTTCTATCATCCAACGGATCTCTTTCACGTCTTCATCCTCACGACGTGCAGGCGACAGTTTGTTGATCCATTGCTGCCACGCCTGCTGGACGTTTTCGACTTTCAGCATCTGTGCACGATCGCGATGTGGATCAACCGCCAGTTTTTCCAGCCGTTTTTCAATCGCCTGCAAATAACGCAGCGTGTCGCCCAGCCGTTTGAAGCCGTTACCAGTGACAAAACCGCGATATACCAACCCGCCCATCTGCGCTTTAATGTCAGAAAGCCCCAGCGCCATGGTCATATCCACCCGCCCTTTCAGACGCTTGTTGATATTGAACACTGCCGTAAGGATTTGCTCGACCTGCTTCGCAATATCCACCACCGTGTCGTTCAGTTCGGCACGCACTTTTTCATGCAGCGCAGCAAAGCCTTCTTCCGTCCAGACCGGGCCACCATTGGCGTCGATCAATTTATCCACACCGCAGGAGATACAGTCGTCGATCAGCTCCAGCACTTTGCCATACGGGTTAAAGTACAGTCCAAGCTTGGCTTTGTTTGGTAACTTCTCATGTAAATACTTGATCGGCGAGGGAATATTCAGCAGCAGTAGACGGCGAAGACCGTTCCACATTGCCTGTTTTTGCTCCAGCGGGTTATCAAACAGTTTGATCGCCACACTGTCGCGCTCATCCACCAGCGCCGGCCACGCCTTCACTTTGTAGTTACCACGCTTCTGTTCGTAGCTTTCCGGCAACTGACCAAAACTCCAGATATGTAAGCCGCTCTGCTCGATACCGTCATCCGCCACCGCAGACAGCGTTTCCTGCACTTTGCCTTTCAGCGCATCTTTCAGATCTTGTAGCGAGCGCCCTTCTTTTAGCTTCTTGTTTTTGTCATCCACCACGCGGAAGGTGATTTTCAGGTGATCGGGCACCTGATCCCAGTGCCAGTCTTCGCGGTCAACGGTAACGCCGGTCATCCGCCGTAACTCGCGCTCAAGGCTGTCAAGCAACGGTAACTCCAGCGGTGTGACGCGGCCTAAAAACGCTTCGGCGTAGTTTGGCGCGGGTACAAAATTACGGCGTACCGGTTTCGGCAACGATTTAATCAGAGCAATCACCAGTTCGCGGCGCAGACCGGGGATCTGCCATTCAAACCCGCTTTCCTCAACCTGGTTAAGTAACGGCAGCGGAATATGTACGGTCACACCGTCAGCATCCGCGCCGGGCTCAAACTGATAGCTCAAACGCAGCTTGAGATTGCCCTGATGCCAGAAGTTCGGGTAATCCAGCTTGCTGATTTTTTCCGCCCCTTCTTTGATCAACATGCTCTTTTCAAAGTTGAGCAAATCAGGCGTTTCGCGGCTGACTTTTTTCCACCAGCTGTCGAAGTGACGAGCGGAGATTACATCGTGGCTGATGCGCTGGTCGTAGAACTCAAACAGCGTTTCGTCATCAACCAGAATATCGCGGCGACGTGATTTGTGTTCCAGCTCTTCTACTTCCGCCCGTAGTTTCAGGTTTTCACGGAAGAATGCGTGACGCGTCTGCCAGTCACCTTCCACCAGCGCATGGCGAATAAAGAGTTCACGGCATAACGCCGGATCGATCTGGCTGTAGTTGACCTTGCGCGCGGCAACAATCGGCAAACCATAAACAGTGACTTTTTCCGTTGCCATCACCGCGCCCTGCGCCCGTTCCCAGTGCGGTTCGCTGTAGGTACGTTTAATCAAATGCTGAGCGACAGGCTCCACCCATTCCGGGTCGATACGCGCAGCAATGCGCCCCCACAGGCGGCTGGTTTCTACCAGTTCCGCCACCATTACCCATTTCGGCGGTTTTTTGAATAAACCAGAACCGGGGAAGATAGAGAAACGCGCGTTACGTGCGCCGGTATATTCTTGTTTATCGGCATCTTTCATGCCGATATGGGAAAGCAAACCCGTCAGCAACGCAATGTGAATTTCGCGATATTCCGCCGGTTCGCTGTTCACCGGAATGCCGAGTTCTTTCACCACCTGGCGCAACTGGGTGTAGATATCCTGCCATTCGCGCACGCGCAGATAGTTGAGATAATCGGTACGACACAGGCGACGGAAGGCGTTGGAAGAAAGCGCCTTTTGCTGCTCGCCAAGATAATTCCACAGATTCACAAACGCGAGGAAGTCAGACTCTTTGTCGTGGAAGCGACGATGTTTTTCGTCCGATGCCTGCTGTTTGTCCATCGGACGTTCGCGCGGATCCTGAATGGAGAGCGCAGACGTGATAATCATCGCCTCACGCACGCAGCCATGTTTTTGCGCTTCCAGCACCATACGCGCCAGACGTGGGTCGACAGGCAACTGCGAGAGCTGGCGACCGAGCGGCGTCAGTTTATAGGCGCTGGCCTGTTCATCCGTGGTGATCGCGCCCAGTTCTTCGAGCAGACGCACGCCATCCTGGATATTGCGTTTATCCGGTGCTTCGACAAACGGGAACGCAGCGATATCGCCCAGCCCCAGCGCGGTCATCTGCAAAATAACCGAGGCCAGGTTGGTACGCAGAATCTCCGGATCGGTAAACTCCGGGCGCGAGAGGAAATCGTCTTCGGAATAGAGACGAATACAGATCCCTTCGGACACACGACCACAGCGGCCTTTACGCTGATTGGCAGACGCCTGGGAAATCGGCTCAATCGGCAAACGCTGCACTTTGGTGCGATAGCTGTAGCGGCTGATACGCGCCGTACCGGGGTCGATAACGTATTTAATCCCCGGTACGGTCAGCGAGGTTTCCGCGACGTTGGTCGCCAGCACAATGCGTCGCCCGCTGTGCGACTGGAACACGCGGTTCTGTTCGCTATTCGAAAGCCGCGCATAAAGCGGCAAGATTTCGGTATGGCGTAAGTTCAGCTTGTTCAGCGCATCGGCGGTATCACGAATTTCCCGCTCGCCGCTCATAAAGATCAGAATGTCGCCGGGGCTTTCCTGGCTTAGTTCGTCTACGGCGTCAAAAATCGCCTGCAACTGATCGCGCTCGGTGTCATCGGCTTCTTCAACAATCGGGCGATAGCGCACTTCCACCGGATAGGTCCGACCGGAGACTTCGATAATCGGCGCATTATTAAAGTGGCGCGAAAAGCGTTCCGGGTCGATAGTCGCGGAAGTGATAATGATTTTTAGGTCAGGACGCCGCGGCAGCAACTCTTTCAAATAACCGAGCAGAAAATCGATATTCAGGCTACGTTCGTGCGCTTCATCGATAATGATGGTGTCGTACTGCATCAGCAGGCGGTCTTGCTGGATCTCCGCCAGCAGGATACCGTCGGTCATCAGCTTGACCATCGTGTTATCACTTACGTGATCGCTGAAACGCACTTTGTAACCGATGCAACCGCCCGGCTCCGTTTTCAGCTCTTCCGCAATACGGTTCGCCACCGTTCTTGCCGCCAGGCGACGCGGCTGGGTATGGCCGATCAGCCCTTTAATCCCGCGCCCCAGCTCCATACAGATTTTCGGTAACTGAGTCGTTTTACCAGAACCCGTTTCCCCGGCGACGATTACCACCTGGTGATCACGAATCGCTTCGAGAATGTCCTGTTTTTTCTGACTAACCGGCAAATTGTCAGGATAAGTAATTTCCGGTCGTGCCGCTTCACGCAGCAGGACTTTCCCTGCCGCCTGGTCAATCTCTTTCGCCATCTCCTGGAAAATGGCCTGTTGTGCATCAGGATTTTTAACCTTCTTCACGCCGTGCAGACGGCGAGAAAAACGCAGTCTGTCACGCAGCATCAGCGAATCCAGCCGCTGCTGCAAGGCTGTAAAGGTCAATTTTTGTTGTTCTGTCATAACGTTAGAGGGCAGTAGGCTGCCTGATTAATTTTCTTTTAAATGATAGATATAGAGTACCATATCGCGGCTTTCTATGCGTTGTTCAATAAATTCGAACATAGGCTTCGATTTATTGCGCTATCTCTGTGGCAGGATTGTGAATAAAGTGTCAGCAAGCAACGGGGCATCGCCCATTCAAACATCTATAAGGAAACACCATGAGCAAGGTATTAGTTCTTAAATCCAGCATCCTGGCAGGGTACTCTCAGTCTAATCAGTTGTCCGATTATTTTGTTGAACAATGGCGCGAAAAGCACTCCGCTGATGAAATCACCGTTCGCGACCTGGCTGCAAATCCAATTCCGGTACTGGATGGCGAACTGGTTGGCGCTCTGCGTCCGAGCGATGCGCCGCTGACTCCGCGTCAGCAGGAAGCTCTGGCACTTTCCGATGAGCTGATTGCCGAGCTGAAAGCCCACGACGTTATCGTTATTGCGGCACCGATGTATAACTTCAACATATCGACTCAGTTGAAAAACTATTTTGACCTGGTTGCACGCGCAGGCGTTACTTTCCGCTATACCGAGAATGGTCCGGAAGGTCTGGTAACGGGTAAAAAAGCCATCGTTATTACCAGCCGCGGTGGGATCCACAAAGATGGACCAACGGACCTGGTGACGCCGTATCTGTCCACGTTCCTGGGCTTTATCGGCATTACTGATGTGAAATTTGTCTTCGCCGAAGGGATCGCATACGGTCCGGAAATGGCAGCGAAAGCGCAGTCTGACGCGAAAGCAGCCATCGACAGTATTGTTGCTGCATAACCGGACACAGTCTTGATGTGGACTGTAGATATTCAGTCCACATCTCAATCCACTTACCTGTTTTCCGATAATTTCAGCATCGCTTTGTGCTCTTCCTTAAGCACAATCTGCGAGCGTCTGACTCGAATAAAGCTAATCGCTTCATCAACTGTTTTACAGTGTCCGTAACATAACAGCCATGCCGCCACTACCAGCGCACTGCGCGATAATCCCAATGCGCAATGGACCAGAACGCTGCCTTGCTCTTCGCGTAATGTTTCCAGCATCGCCACGGCCTGTCGGAGCTCCCCCTCTTCCGGAACCACCAGATCCAACATCGGTACACAGAAATAGAGTCGATCTTTTGTCGCTCGTCCGCGAGGGAATTCAAAGGTGACGTCCAGAACCGCATTCTGTGCCGGAATATGTCGTGGAAACGCCCCTAAATAAACACCAGCAGTCATTTTGCTCACCGGCTCCAGGCGACGACAAAACCAACGCATAGATAGCCACATCCCGATACGCCAGGGCAATGTCAGCCAGTAAACGGCGGGCGGGAGTTTCCCCTGACTATCTTTCCCTGTTGTTATCGCGCCAAGCCCACCGTACCCACGGCCAATAATGAGTAGCGATAATACTGGCCAACATAACCAGACTGACCACCATAACTGAACCATCATCATTAGCTCCATCAACACAATGCACGCGCACGCGCCTACGACATATGGCAGTGCTATTTTGATTCGACGTTGATCAGGTTTCTGATAATTCCAACGACGGTCGACGGGTACCATCCAGTCAATCAACATACCTACCGCCAGCCCTGTGATGACATCAATAAAATGATGCTGCCAGGTTGTCAGCGTCGAAATGGCGATGAGTAAAAACCATCCGCCGCAGACTTTACGCCACCTCACAGCCAGATGCTGACGAAAGTGACGCCAAAGTAGCCAGCAGAGAATAATATGCAGCGAAGGAGACTGGTTATAGGGCAGATCAAACAGTTCAAGTTGCGAAAATAGCCATCCTGTCACCCCACTCACTTCAGGACGGATAAAACTAAACTTCAGCGGGTAGAGAAAAAAACCGCAGCAGGCCATTACCGTTGCCAGAATAAGCCGGTGGACAAGTCGGCGCAGTTCGAATGTCGAGCTACAAACGAACAGCGAAAATCCATATATAAGATCCAGACTCCAGTAAGGAACAATAGTCCAGGGAAGAAAAGGGATCGCCGTTTCCCAACCGAATACCTGACTGGGGATATCATGGCTGTTAAGGTCCTGAACCGCGGTGAACTGATTAAGAGATCCATAGGTGAAGAAGAAAAACGGGGCCAGCAACAATAACCAGCCAGCGCCTTGTAGCAATACGTTCCGACGTTCAGTTATCACGACGCACCGCCATCGAAACCGTAAAAATACCCCACTCATCAATCCGTTGTGTGCATTTATCAAATCCGGCATCACGCACGAGTGAATCCATCTCCCCTTGAGAACGCACGCGCATTACCCACGGTTTACCATCTTTATGACTGGTTAACACCCCGGCAATCAGCTCCAGTTGTGGGTGCCACGGCTGCCCGGTGTAGAGGAGAATGCCGCCCGGTTCGATGGCATTGGCAAGACCTGCGAGTGAGTTTTTTACCTGCTCATTTTCGGGAAAAAGCTCATACAGGCCAGAGACAATCGCCAGCGTAGGCCGCGGAGTTAACGCGCTGAGTTCCTCCGGGTTAAACGCATCGCCCTGTTCAAAACGCACCCGCCCAGACATTCCCCGTTGAGCAATCATCTCTTGCCCCTGTGCAACATTTAACTCGCTGTAATCACGTAACAAAATATCGCTTACGGCAGGCTCGTTTGCCAGCGCATCCAGTACATAGCGCCCATGCCCTGCGGCAATGTCAACCACGCGGACGGCTAAACCTTTGGCGTGGAGATCGGCAACGGCTTGTTTAATCAGTATTTGTAAATGGGTTTTGCGCTGGCGAATACCGCGCCAGCCAACACTGTTCAGGTAGATTTTGTCGATTAAGCGCCCGAATGCGTTACTACCTTGCGGTTGATTTTGATAGACATAATCCAGCGAACTGCCTGAATCAAAGCCGGTGCTCATTCCGAGATGCAGGCCCGCAGAGTGCGTCCCGAACAATTTCATCGCTTTACGCATAAAGCGATACGCCAAATCAACCGGCGATAATGGCACGGGTCCACCTGAAAGGAGCCGCCAGCGATCCGCTGATGGTCCAGTGCGGTCTTCATGCTGATAATCAAATTTTTGTGACTTGTTAGCATATAAACGACTAATAAAGCTTTGCATTTTTTCAAATGCCAGCGCCCTGTTCTCTTCACCCAACGTGTCGTGATAAAAGCCTGGCAGCAGATGCAGCTCTTTGAGAGGGCTACGTAAACGCAGATAAAAATCGATCTGCGGTTGGCGATGCACCACATAGTCATCGCCTGATATCAGAAGTTGCGTGGGGAGCGTAATCGCCGCCGCATCGCTAACAATACGTTCAGACGTTTTATAGAGATCGAGCAAGATATTGACGGCAATCGCCCGTGTGATCAGCGGATCATTATTGAAACTCGCCACCCGTTGCCGATCGTGGGTCAAATAGCGTCCTTTCACATAGGAATTAATAAAAAACAGACCACGCAGACGATGCCATAACGCCAGCGCAGGACGTGCCAGCGGCACATACAATTTAACCTTAAAGGCCGGAGAAGCCAGCAGCAGCCCGCGAATTGCAGGCGCATAATCATGAACCCATGTGGCAACCAGCACTGCGCCGACGCTCTGCGCGATCACTACCACCTCTTCCAGCCCGACCTGGCTGTCGCTGGCAGCAAAACGGACAAATTCATCGACATCCCGCACTGAACGCGCAAGAGATGGGCTATAACCACGCGGCCCCGAAGTTTTTCCATGCCCTCGGGCATCCCATGCATAAAAAGCAGTATCTGGCATCGCCAGTTCATCAACGAGATGTTGTAGACGACCAGAATGTTCATGACCGCGATGAAATAAGACGATGACCTTTTTCGCCCCGGGCTGTAAAGCGGGCCAGTGCCGATAAAACAACGCTGTATTATCACTGGTGGTAAAAAAATGTTCCCCAGGGATGCGTGAATTTTCCATTTTCTCTATTTTCCTTCAGTAACAGCAGTAGCGAATAAAATAAAAAAATACCGGAGCGGTGAAAATTAATGAGTCAATCCTGTCAAGGAGTCCGCCATGTCCTGGTAATAGTTTTCCGCTATCTTTAACACCAATATCTCGTTTGATGGCTGACATCACTACATCGCCGCAAAAACCACTAATACCAATTAACAAACCCGCTAATAATGCCTGTAATGTATTTAGCGGTGTCAGCAACGGCCCAATAATCAGTGACGCAATCATGGTGGTGATTACGCCCCCCACCAGACCTTCCAGCGTTTTTCCCGGGCTGACTTTGGGGACCACTTTTCTTCTGCCGCAGGATTTCCCCCATAAATACTGTGCAATATCGTTTGACTCTGTTAACGCCAAAAGAAATAACACCAGTAACGCCCCGCCCTGGGTATTTGTGGTTGGCAACATTAATAACCAGGCGGCATGACTCAAGGCGAAAACGGTCATTATCCAGCCCCAAAAAATGGCGCTCACGGTATGCAGAAAACCGGAGGTATCACCTACTAAAACTCGCCAGGTGGTTAATATCAGAACCCCAGCCAAAGGTATAAATAACAGAAACAGCTCAAAGCAATTAAAACCGATAAGCAAATAGTTAAGAGGAATAACCCAATATAACCAACGCGGAAAATGTACGGATATAAGCGTACAATATTCTTTCAATGCCAGAAAACTTATCAGCGCAAAAAACGTCAACGTCATCCAGCGTGGACCTGAAATCACCAGTGAAAAACAAATGACGATACCCCACCAGGTACGAATACGTAATGTAACTTCATCCTCTTTTCTCTCCGGTAACCGCCATACCCGAAAACGGTTTATCAGCGTTGCTAAAATTAACAACGCGAAAAGTGTTGCCAGAGATTTTTCCAGCATTATCTTTCAGCACTCATCAGGAGCACACTCCGACAACGATTAATCGCAGTCCAGATAAGCAGAATTGAAGCAATGCCCCATAAAAGATTATTCCATTGCATCCACTGTGGATAAATGGCAACGGCCAGCCCCCACAACCCAAATATTAACGCACGATCGCTTTTGCCGAATGGACCGGCATAACTGCGAATACTGTTAATCGTCTGCGCGAGTAAACCGCAAAACTCAGTCAATATGGTGAAAAATAACATGAGTATTACGAGTGATGCGTTACTTTCTGGTAAAAATAAAAACGGTAAATAGAGCGCAATATCGGAAATAACATCGCCAGTTTCATTCAAAATCGCCCCCAGACGTGTTTGCAGATTGCACTCACGCGCCAACATGCCATCCAGCGCATTGAGTGCCATACGGATAAAAAGCACGATGGGCAATAGCAAAAAGAGGATGGGTTGTGCGACCAACATCAACAGCAATCCGGTAATAAGAGAAAGCGCCAGTGCAGCAAGAGTGATGTGATTCGCTGTAACATGGTGCTTATAAAGCCAAAACATCGTCGGCCTTAACAGCGACTGAAAGAGCGGTTTTATCTGGTAGAGCGTCATTATCAATCCTTGATAATTCGGTTTGCGCTATGGTGCATCAATTCCCCTGACGGAGATATCGCAACACGACGCTTCATTAAAAATTCAGAATATATCAAGGTATTGGGGACTCACTGTCAGGAATGATTATCCCAATAAATCAAGTGGTTAAAAATTATTACGCTGTTATTCAATACAACTCATCAAGTTTTCTCATCGCTTGTTCCCGTATTGCGCGCGTCTTACCGTTAAGCGCCAGCTGGCGAACTAAATCCAGTTCAGGGTTAACAAGCTCTAACGCCAGCAAAGGATCACGTTTCAGCCTCGCCTTTAATACATCAACTGGAAAACGGGGATTATTCATCGCCACAATCCACCACTCGGGATCAATTTCTGCCGCCAGTACCGCAGGCGGTGTGTGGCGGTTGTTAAGTGCGCCGAACTTGAAAAATGTGAGATTGCTTTTCGCCAGTGTACTCCACCATATACGATCCGGTTGTTTTGCCAGTACATCCAGTTGTGCTAACGCATCGGGGTCTAGTGCATAATAAACACGTAACGCTTCGTTAACCTGCGCACGGGAACTGTTTTCCTGCCTCAGAAAAAACTTCGCCCAAATATCATTGCGTGGCGTGTTTTGCTGTAATTCCTTGAGAACAACAGCGGGTAAATTATCCCAACTAATTAATGCTCTCTCTAAAAAGTCCCAGTCGTCCGAACGTATCAGAGAGGTGGCATTTAATAGCATCTGGTCATCAACTTCACCGTAGCTGATAAGCTCAGACAAAATCATATCAGCGCTGGTTTCATATGCATCTGAATCTGCTTTGGGATTATTTTTCCGATGCGATAAAGCACGTTGCCAAATTTTTTGTTTCATCGACGTGCTCAGATACTGATTTTTCGCCAGATTACTCCACCCCTCAGGATCGTTGAAACGTGTCAATAACCGTTGTAAAGCAGCGTCAGAGTGAATTATCTGCATATCCCGACAGCAAAAGTAGGCAGGGGATTTTTTCTCCATCCTTTTAACAAAATTAAACTGTAAGTTATCTGGCAACGCTAAAAATAACGCACCTATTAGATCATCGTCATTCTCGAATTTTTGGTATAAATATACTGCTATTTTGTCACTCTCTTGTGGCGTCATCCGCAACAATTGACCATGGTGTTTCATCTCTGCCAGCTTTAACGCTAAGCTTGTGACGGTAATGACTCCAACTTATTGATAGTGTTTTATGTTCAGATAATGCCCGATGACTTTGTCATGCAGCTCCACCGAT